>JBATEM010000092.1:0-9421 GCA_049664005.1 Candidatus Macondimonas sp. | reverse complement strand
CGCGCTTGGCCCCGCTCGTTGCGCCGGAGGTGCGCGCGGTCCTGTGCATCTCGGCCCACTGGGACGCGCCCGCGCCGCGGCTGGCTGGCGCCGAGCCTCATCCGGCCATTCAACACGACTTTTATGGCTTTCCCCCGGCCTTGTATGCCCAAAGTTGGCCTGCCCGGGGCGACGCTGCGCTGGGGCGCTGGTTGCGTGAAACGCTGGTTTCCCAGGGCATCCCTGTCCTGGCCGAGGAGCGACCGTTCGACCATGGGGTATGGCTGCCATTCAAATGCATCTGGCCCGCAGCGCCGCTGCCGGTGTTTCAGTTGTCCCTGTGCGTGCGTGAGGGTGGCCCCTGGCATCTGGCGCTGGGCGAGGCCTTGGCCCCGTTGCGCCAAGCGGGCGTGTTGATCGTCGGCAGCGGAGGCATCACCCACAACCTGGGTGAGATCCACTGGCATGCCCCGGAAGGTCAGGCCGCATCCTGGGTGGTCGAGTTCATGACGGCGCTGGAACAGGCCTTGGAAGCGGGCGATCGGGAGGCGCTGTGTCATCCCTGGACGCTCCCCCATGGCCGCCGCGCCCATCCCACGCTGGAGCATTACCTGCCCTTCCTGGTGGCCCTGGGCGCTGCCGGCGCGCAGGGCTTGGCGCCCCAGCATCGCAACTGGATGTTCGGCACCCTGGCCCTGCATGCCTATGGCGCCGACGCCTTGCCGTCCGTTCCGGCGACGCGCGCCTAGTGGGTCCGACTCGCGGCAAACCCTGTGCCCAACTTGGGCGCATTCCTGCTGGGCCGCGTGCGTTTGGCACGCGGGATGAGCGGCGCAGTCAACACGCCTTGGGTGCCTTTTGGGGACGCTACCTGATCCGGGCAATGGGCCGGCCCGAGAGATATTCTGAACCAGCCGCTTCACGCCCTGCCGGAAATTGAGGGGGCAAGCGGGCCATTTGCGCCATGAGCCGTCATGGGCATCATCTCAGCGAAACGCGACGGCCCAGAGGTTGTCGCTGGTGGGCAGGCGCCATCGCAATGGCATGTAGACGCGGCGGTAACCGGCATTTTTCAGCATCCGCGCAAGCGTCGTCGGCGTGAAGTAATTGACGTGGTCCGGGTAGCGCATGCCCGGCCAGCTGGTCTTGCGCAACATGGCGTTCCAGCAATCGACATTCGGCACCTTGATCAGAACACCGCCATCTTCGTTCAGCGCGCCGTGTGCGGCCTTCAGCGTCGCCATCGCTTCGGAGTCATGCTCCAGAAAGGATCGCATGACAATAAAGTCGAACTTGCTGCCCGCCAGACGCGCGAATCCACCCACGGCCACGTCATGAATGCAGGCGCCCCCACGCGCCGCAAAAAGTCGGTGCGCTGTTGCGCACAGGCCAGGCGACGGCTCGATGCCATAGGGAATGAAATGATCCGGCAAATCGGCAAGCGTGTTACCCGAACCGCAGCCGACATCCAGTACGCGCTGACCGGGCGAAAACATCACGATGTAGCGGGTCTCTTTGCGGAGGCCACGCAGGCGATGGAAGAAGTCGCGAATCTTCTTGAGGCTGTCGCTGAAAGCGTAATACAGCGCCCGACCCTGTCGACGGCGCGTGCGTTCGTCGGTCTTGCTGCCTTCCCAGGCGTACTCGGTTTTCAGCAAGGCCTGGGCCGGCGCGTTTTCCAGATAGATCATCCGGCACTGTGTACATTCGACGATGCGCCAGGGATCCAGTGAATAATCCGGGCGCGGCACTCGACTGGAGGCATCGCACACCGGGCAGTCGCGCACGGCGGACTGGGTTACATTCATCTTGTCGCGCCCCTTTCGGATTCATGGTGAGCTTTCGCGCAATCTCCTTCAAGGCGATGAGATCGCGGGCGCTGGTTTGAAACGCAAAGCCTGACGCTTGTCGTAAATCGAAGCGGCATCGGGAAAATGAAGCCTGGGAACGCCTCGGATGTGATCAGGTAGCGCGTCTTGCCCTGAAAACGGCTCAAGATCATGCCGCAGGCCAAGGCGCGGTGAGCTTATCCCGCCTAGATGACCATTTCACGACATCCCTGTTCACCATGAGGAAGGCCAGCCGGTAATTTCGATGCGCCAAAAGGGTGGTTGGCCACATGGTTGGTCATGAGCACCATAGGCATGCACCCGGCAGTCGGTCTTGCCGGCATGCTCGTTCAGCCAATCCAAATAAAAAAAGCGACAATCCTTATCGGCAAAGAAGCAGGCATGGTGGTTATTGCCGCGCTGGATGAGGTGAAGCGGGACATTCGGCAGCGCGAGGAGGGCGCGGCGAGGCATGGGAAATTCCAATCAGTCACTTCGGCCGATCAAGCCTATTCGAAAACCGTGATTTGTCCTTTATTATTCCTCTCCAGTGCTCCAGTGTTTGGCTTCTCGCGCTTTCTTTTTCCATGCAACATTGCAGCAGCAATCTCCGCGAAAGTTCATACTTATGAGGCCGGATCAACAGGTTGAGTGGGAGGCAGGCTAGGCACCCTCACTTACCCGGTTAGCGAATGCCAAACCACAAGAACTCTCGCCGGAGAGTCGCCAAGATCTCTCCGAATGTTTCCTTGATGTTTCCCTTCGAGAAAGGGATGTGCTGCACTCCTGCGACGTTTGAGAATTCATCAATGCCGTCTTCAAGAAGCAAGATGGCTCGCGCAAACCCAAGTCGTCCTTGAAACAGGCCGGCTTCGTGAATCACGTTCTGGCGCGCTTTCAGCGCGCCATTGGTCTGTTCGTCTTCTCCTGTCATCACCAGAATGGCAAACGAACTTCTGTCCGCCATATCTTCTAGGATGTCGCGGATGGTGTGCCCGGCCCGCGCGCCAGTTTCATAGGCCTCTATTGGAATGCCGTGCTTGTCTTGTAGGTGGTCCTTGAGGTCACGCCAAGCTTGGCTGCGGCCGTGTCCGATAAAGACAGTAGGCATTGGCTTTACGGGCTGGGGCGCCGGCGGAAGCTTAGATTGTGCGGCGTGCTTCTCGAAGACTTCGAAGACAGATTCAATATCAACCCGCGTCAGTGCCCGCACGCTTACATCGACTGTCCGAGGGCTAAAACTGACGGTCAGATCAAACCCGTCTCCATAAATCGAGAAATACGCGCATCCACTGTACTTTCGGAAGTCAGCGAAGAACTCGTCTACCGTGTCGTAGCCCCAATAAGAATCATCGTGATCGACCCCGAGCTGAGTGCTGCCAAATCTTACGTTCGCGCGCTCAGCTCGATCGCTTACAATTTGCATCGCCTCGCGAAGGGCATCGGCCGAGAATCGGGTGTCGAAGTATTCTTTGTCCTTCTTCATTGAGCTGATCTCCAGACGGACATTCCTGTGAACCTAGGGCCTGAGTTAAGGAAAAGCTGATTTATTGCCGTCGGCCAGTGTCATCCTTTCCCAGCGCGAGGCGGGCGCGGCATGACTCGTATCAGTCATTTAGACCGAAAAAAACCTATCAGAAAGTGTGGTCTGTCCTCTATTATTCTTCCTCTTTCTCCTGAACTGCCTAGTGCGGACCCGCATGCTAGGTGGTGTAGAGAGGGCAGGCTAGACACACGCCCTTACCCGAACTCATTGCCCCTTTTTCTCGGTCTTTGTGATGCCCTTGATTTCAATAACTCGTTCATCTTGTTCATATAGGTTGACTTCAACCTTCTGTCCCGTGTTTTTCCCAACATATTGCTGCGATGCAGCCACAAGGTTTGGGAAAACTAGACGAAGATCGCCGCTCGACCCAGAGCTTATAGCGGTAGTCTTCCATAGCTGAACTTCTTTCTTTGATTTTTTGAACTCATCAAGGTCAATAGCATCCAAAACCATGAACCGGAAATATGTGGTGTATGAACCAGTGTGGGTTGTGCTGCCAGTAACTCCATAGGTCGGGGCGTATGTTGTCGTGCCTGAATATGAGCCATAGCCACCGTAGGAATTTATGGTTCCGGTTGTATAGGATGAAGAAACGCCTGTTTGTCCCCACGTCGGAATTGAGTACGAGTACTGGTGTTCTTTGGGATCACCGATGCCGTACGCGAGAAAGATCGCAACATTGGCTTTCTCTAAGGACTCCGCAGGTACAAAATCCTGCTTTATTAACGCTCGATTAACATAGGCTGCGTATTCCTTGAACTGCAAATCCTCTGACGTGGTGTCTTTATTTCCGGGTAGCAATATATATGACTTTTTATCAAAAGACCCATCACTGATCGAATCAATCATTACTTGGAATTGCGGTTGTACTGTTGCGCAGCCAGATACCACAAGCACGGCCATGAGAAGGGTTAGTGCCGAAAATTTTGCTGTCATTGAAGGTCTCCGTTTGAGTTCTAAGGAAACGCTGAAATATTCAACGTTTCCCGCAGCAGGAAGGAAACTGGGGACTGACCACTGTTTTCCATTATGTGAGGAACAGATTACTGAATTCTGGCTCCACAGGCTCGCACGGCCGCCCGAACTTCCCAGGCGCCGCCCGCCTTTCCAAAGAGCCGCCGACACCTGCGTCGCGAAGGACTCGTTGCCCAGCGCGAGGCGGGCGTGGCGCGGCATGGGATGACTCCTGTCAGTCATTTTCGACCGACTAAACCTATCAGAAAACCGTGGTTTGTCCCCTGTAATTTCTTCAAATCAGCGCGGTTACAGACAAAAACCATCCGAGCATTTAGCGGCCTCCCCTGAGGCTAACAGGAAGGTTGAAAATGGACTCAACGCTCATCACGACCACCAAGAATCGGACCGGCTTTCAGCAACAGTGTTGCATAGCCGAAGGTCAATAAAGCGGAAATGCAAGCCGGGATGAACACAATCCCGACCATCCATTCTGGGAAACTGTGGTCATAAAGGAATTCTTCGAACCAAGCCGCAGAAACCAGCAATGCCACACTTAGGCAGAACATCCGCAGTAGGGCTAGGCCGTCCTTCTTGGCCCCAGGCTGCTGACAAACCCACCAGACGCGCAATGCAATGAGACCAATTGGGACCACCATGATTACAGCTTCAGGATTCATGCCTTTCATCCTAAATTATGGAATCTGTTACGACGAAAAACCGATCGTATACAACAAATAGATCGCCAGCTTTTGTGGCCATAGTATTCGTACGCATCCAAAAAATTGTCATCTGCTTGGGCTGCTTGCAAATACAGCAGCGTAGGCTGGGTGCCGCAGATGACCGCAGGGACATTGGACTCAAGTGTCGGTTGCGGCAGCTTGGGGATGCGAGGCAGGTTGGAGCAGTTCGCCGGCGCGCTGGCGCGCCTGTCCCAGTGTGCGGGCATATTCGAGCCGACCGGTCATACGGCGCAGACCAACGCGGCGCAGCTTGAGAATCAACCGCGGTGACAGCCCGCACAGGATGACGGCTTGGTCATGGCGATGGGCCTGCTGGATCAGCTCCTCCATAGCGGTCATGCCGGTCATGTCCATGAGCTGCACATCGCTCATGTCCAGCACCAGCACGCGGATGCCTGGATCGATGACGTTCAGGGTGCGCAGCGCCTTTTGCGCCGCACCGAAAAACAGCGGGCCATTGATGTCGTAGATCAGCACCCCCGGCAATTCGGCGCCAGCCGGGCCGGAGACACCATTGCCGCTCAACAGCCGACCCTCCGTAAGATCAATGACGCGCTTGATGAACAGGACCGCCGCCAGGCCCATGCCCACGGTGACGGCCACCACCATGTCGAACAGCACCGTCAGGCTGAAGCAGGTGAGCAGCACCATCACATCGCTGCCCGGTGCATGACGCACCACGCGCACGAAATGGCGCGCCTCGCTCATGTTCCAGGCCGTCATCAGGAGCAAACCCGCCAGCGCGGCCATCGGCAGATAGGCCAGCAGGCTGGACAAGGCCACCACCGCACCCAGCACCACGGCGGCGTGGATGACACTCGCCAGCGGCGAGCGGGCGCCGGCACGGATGTTGGTAGCGGTGCGGGCGATAGCGGCCGTCGCCGCAATACCGCCGAAAAACGGCGCAATCAGGTTGCCCAGCCCCTGCCCCACCAGCTCGGCATTGGGGTCGTGGCGCGTACCCGCCATACCGTCAGCCACTACCGCGCACAGCAGCGATTCCAGTGCGCCCAGCATGGCGATGGCGAACGCCGGCCCCAACAGATCCTGGAGCAGGCCAAACGACAGCCCCAGCGGCTGGCCGTCCGCTCCGGCTTGCAGCCAGGGCCATTGCCACTGCGGCAGGAAGGGCGGGATACCGTGCCCTTTCTGCCCGCCCACGGCCCAGGTGAAGCGGGAGCCGACCGTGTCCACGGCCCAGTCCGGCCCCAGCTGGACCAACACCAGGGAGAGCAAGGTGCCTGCCAGCAGCGCCACCAGATGCCCGGGGAAACGCAGGCCCAGCCGCGGCCAAAGCACCATGACGCCGAGAGTCAGCGCCCCAACCGCAAAATCGGCGGCATGCGCCTGGGGCACCGCCGTCAGCAGGACACCCAGCTTTTCCCAGTAATGCCCTTCCAGGGCGCCCACCGGCAGGCCCAAAAAATCCTTGAGTTGCAGCGTGGCGATCACCATGGCGATGCCACTGGTGAAGCCCACCGTGACGGGATAAGGCACCAGCTCGATGAAACGGCCCAATCGCGCCAATCCCATGAACAACAGGATCACCCCGGCCATGGCGCTGGCCGTGAGCAGCCCGCCCAGCCCGAAGCGCTGGACGATGGGCAGCAGCACCACCACGAAGGCCGCGGTGGGCCCGGAGACGTTGACCCGCGAACCGCCCGCAAGGGCGATGATCGTGCCGGCGACGATGGCGGTATAGAGGCCATGTTGGGGCGGGACGCCGCTGGCGATGGCCAGCGCCATGGCGAGCGGCAGGGCGACGATGCCCACCGTCACCCCGGCGGTGAGATCGGCAATCAGGTCGCGTCGGCCATAGCCCTGGGCAAGGCTATCCCGTAGCGCCCGGGCGAAGGGCAGGGAAATGCGCTGATCCATGGCGGATCCTTCTGTCAAAGAGCAGGCGGGCGAGCCGCGGGAAATGGCGTTTGATCTTAACCGATCCCGGCCCGGCTTGGGGCTGGGCAGCAATCACCCAACCCGCGATAATGCCCCTGCCTGGACGCGCTTGTCCCGGCAGGATCAACCCCACTCATGGAGGAGTTCATGGCCAAGCCCCGCGCGATTTTCCGCGAGGAACACGAGATGTTCCGCCAGACCTGTCGCCGCTTCTATGAAAAGGAAGTGCTGCCCTATCACGACCAATGGGAAGAGGACGGCCAGGTCTCCCGCGAGGTCTGGCTGCAGGCCGGCGCGGCGGGTTTGCTGTGCATGTCGCTGCCCGAGCAGTATGGCGGCGCCGAGGCCGATTTCCTGTTCACGGTGGTGCAGGCCGAGGAACAGACGCGCGTCGGCGCCTCGGGTCCGGGTTTCATGCTCCACAACGAAATTGTCGCGCCCTACATCTTCAAGTACGGCAACGACGAACAGAAACAGCGCTGGCTGCCGCGCATGGCCAAGGGCGAGTTGATCGGCGCCATCGCCATGACCGAGCCGGGCACCGGCTCCGACCTGCAGGCCATCAAGACCCATGCCCGGCGCGAGGGCGATCATTACATCCTGAACGGGCAGAAGACTTTCATCACCAACGGCTACATGTCGGATCTGGTGATCGTGATCTGCAAGACCGATCCCAGCAAGGGCGCCGCTGGCGTCAGCCTGCTGGTGGTGGAAGCAGAGACCCCCGGTTTCGACAAGGGGCGCAAGCTCAAGAAGGTGGGCATGAAGGCCCAGGACACCGCCGAGCTGTTTTTCCACGACTGCAAGGTGCCGGCGGCCAATTTGCTGGGCAAGGAAGGCGGCGGCTTCGGTTACCTGATGAGCGAGCTGGTGCAGGAGCGTCTGTTGATCGCCATGGGCTCGATCACGGCCTCCGAGCATGTGCTCCAGCATACGATCGACTACGTGAAGCAGCGCGAAGTGTTCGGCAAGCCGCTGTCCAAGTTCCAGAACACCCGCTTCAAGCTGGCCGAACTCAAGACCCAGGTGACCATCGGCCGCATGTTTGTGGACCAATGCCTGGAACTGCACATGCAGAAAAAGCTGGACGTCACCACCGCGGCCATGGCCAAGCTGTGGACTACCGATCTGCAGTGCGCGCTCACCGATGAATGTCTGCAACTGCATGGCGGGTACGGCTACATGCTGGAATACCCGGTGGCCAAGGCCTTCGTCGATGGCCGGGTGCAGAAAATCTACGGCGGCACCAACGAAATCATGAAGGAGCTGATCAGCCGCAGCTTCCTGTAAGGCGGGTCACCGGCGTGGGAGCTGATTTTCCCACGCCGGTGAGCGGGACGGCGCCGCGACAGCCAGACTTCCCTGCGACCGGTTGCGAGCCGGTTGCCAAGTGATCGATCAGCCGTGGGCGCAGCCGCAAGTGCGTTTGCCGCAAGGCATGGCGGGTGCACTGGCCTCGCCTCGGGTGATCACCTGTCCGCCGGTGATGAGCCGATTGATGGGGGCGGCAGCCGGTGTATCGCCAGTCGCTTCCCCGGTTTCCGCGCACAGATCGCCCCAGGTGGCGAGGTGGCGGCTGACACTGTGCCAGACAGATACGGTCCGGCCGTTGTCGGGGCAGTGGTAATCGTAGGTGGGCATGGTCATGACCTCGCAGCTTGGATACAGTCAACGCCGACGATGCATTCGGGCACGCGGCCAGTTTAAATCAGGTTAAATCAGGTTTCAGTTCAGCGTGACCCTTATGGAAGCTGACTTGACCTTTCCTTTCAACACGCAGGGAACCAGCATGAATCGACGGGGCTTTCTTCAGGGTTTCGGGGCCGTGATGTTGTGGGCCGGCTTGCCGCCGCTGGCCAAATCCGCCTGGGCACAGGCCGAAGGGCTCGCCTTCGGGCCGGCCGCGCCTTTTTCATTCGATACGCTGCAACAGCAGGCGCGCGCCTTGGCGAACCGTCCCTTTCAGGCGCGGCCGGTCAAAGCGAACGCCACCCTGGAGTCCATCGATTTCGATACCCACCAGAAGCTGCGCTTCCGCAAGGAAAAGGCCTTGTGGGGTGATGCCAGCCATCCCCATGGCGTGCAGTTTTTCCATCTCCACCGCTGGGTCCGGCAGGGCGTCAAGATCCATGTGCTGGACGGGGCGAATGCGCGCGAAATGGTCTATCGGCCGGACTATTTCAGCTACGGCGATACCGGGCTCGACAAAATCCTGCCCAAGGATCTGGGCTTCGCCGGCTTCCGGGTACTCAATGAAGGCAAGGACGGGCCGGATTGGCTGGCGTTCCAGGGCGCGAGCTACTTCCGCACCAGCGGTCCACTGGACCAATACGGCCTGTCGGCTCGCGGCGTCGCCATCAACACCGCCCTGCCCGAGCCCGAGGAATTCCCGCTGTTCACCCAGTTCTGGCTGGATCAGGCCGAGGGCGGTGAGCCGGTCACGATCTATGCCCTGCTGGAAAGCCCCAGTC
>JBATEM010000091.1:0-5576 GCA_049664005.1 Candidatus Macondimonas sp. | reverse complement strand
CTGTCTGGCGGCGAACTGCAACGCGCCCTGCTGGCCCGGGCGCTGGCCGCCGATCCGGCGCTGTTGCTGCTGGACGAGCCGACCGCCCACATCGATCCGGCGGCGGAAAGCCGGATTTGGACGCTGTTGCGCCGGATGACGCCAGCGCGCACGGTGGTCGTGGTCTCCCACGATCCCGCCCTGCTCGCCGCCCATGCCGACCGCATCGTCCTGCTCAACGGCACGCTGCGCGTGATCGCCCCCGACGGCCTGGACGCGCCGACCCTGCAATGGGCCTACAGCCGCCACCCCGAAATCCCGCCGCCCGCCCGCGCGCTTCGGGGGGCCGCCGGATGACCACCTTTCTCGACGCCCTGCTGAACCAAGCCTTCCTGCAGCGCGCCGTGGCTGCGGGACTGCTGGCGAGTCTCGGCTGCGGACTGATCGGCCCCTGGGTGCTGATCCGGCGCATGAGCCACCTGGCCGGCGGCATCGCCCACGCGGTGCTGGGCGGCATGGGCATCGCCTTTTTCCTGGGCGGCTCGCCGCTGCTGGGCGCCACCCTGGCGGCCGTGGTAGTGGCCCTGCTGATCGGCTTCATTCACCTCTATTGGGAAGCGCAGGAAGATCTGCTCACCGGCGCGCTGTGGTCAGTGGGCATGGCGGTGGGCCTGCTGTTCATCTATCGCACGCCGGGCTACGGCACCGACCTCATGAGCTATCTGTTCGGCAACATTCTGCTGGTGGGGCGTCAGGACCTGCTGTTCATGCTGCTGATCGACGGGCTGGTGCTGGCAGTCGTGGGCCTGCTGCACCGCCATTTCCTGGCCATCAGCCTGGATGAGGCTTTCGCCCGCTCGCGCGGCATTCCCGTTGCGGCGGTCTATTTGATCCTGCTGGGCCTGGTGGCGCTGACCGTGGTGCTGCTGATCCGCGTGGTGGGACTGATCCTGGTGATGGCCTTGGTGACCCTGCCCGCAGCGGCCTGCAGCCTGTTCGCCCGCTCCATCGCTGCCCTCACCCTGGGCGCCACGGCCTTGGCCATGGCCTGCACCACGCTGGGCCTGGGATTGTCCTACGCCCCCGACTGGCCCGCCGGCCCCACCATCATCCTGGTCTGCGCCGCCGCCTACGCCCTCGCGCTGGGCGTCAACGTCCTGCAGCGCCGCGTCCGCGTCCCCGCCGCGAGGTAAACCCCATGTCCGCGTCCCGCATCCTTGGCACCGAGGCCAGCACCGCCCACAACCACGGCCACTGCGTCCACCAAGCACTGGAACAGGCCGAGCACAGCTGCCGCCAGAACGGCCTGCGGCTCACACCGATCCGGCGCCAGGTGCTGGAACTGGTGTGGGAGGGGCATCACCCCGTCAAGGCCTACGACCTGATCGACGCCCTGCGCGGTCGCGGTGTGCAGGCGGGTCCGCCCACCGTCTACCGGGCGCTCGACTTCCTGCTCAAGGCCGGGCTGATCCACCGGCTGGACACCGTCAACGCCTTCATCGGCTGTGGCGCCCCGGGTCGGCCCCACGCCGGGCTGTTCTTCATCTGCCAGGGCTGCGGGGACGTGGTGGAGCTGGACGCCCCGGCCACCGCGCGCATGATCGGCGCGGAAGCCGAGGGTCTGGGATTTCAGGTGGTGCCCCAGGCGGTGGAAATCCTCGGGCGCTGCCGGCGGTGCGGAGACCGGCGGCAGCAAACCGCCCTGGACGCCAATGACTAGGCTGCGCCGCGTCCATTGCGGCGCGCGCCGAGGGCCAGGCGCAGGCCGTTGAGGCGGATGAAGCCGGTGGCATCGGCCTGGTTGTAGGCACCGGCATCGTCCTCGAAGGTGGCGATGCGGGCATCGAACAGGCTGTCGGAAGACTGCCGGCCGACCACGGACACATTGCCTTTGTAGAGCTTGAGCCGCACCCGACCGTTGACGCGCGCCTGGGTGGCGTCGATGGCCGCCTGCAGCATGCGCCGCTCGGGACTCCACCAATAGCCGTTGTAGATGAGGCTGGCGTAGCGCGGCATCAGTTCATCCTTCAGATGCGCCTCTTCACGGTCCAGGGTCAGGGACTCGATCGCCCGATGGGCCTTGAGCAGGATGGTGCCTCCGGGGGTTTCATAACAACCGCGGGACTTCATGCCCACATAGCGGTTCTCGACGATGTCGGCCCGGCCCACGCCGTGGGCGCCGCCGACCTGATTGAGATAGGCCAGCGCCGTTGCGGGCGAACAGGCATCGCCGTCGATGGCGATCAGGTCGCCGCGCTCGAAATCCAGTTCCAGATACTGGGCCGCATCGGGCGCCGCTTCCGGGGCCACCGACCAGCGCCACATGGATTCCTCGGGCTCGGCCCAGGGATCCTCCAGAATGCCGCCCTCGTAGGAGATGTGCAGCAGATTGGCATCCGTCGAATAAGGACTCTTCTGGCCCTGACGCTCGATGGGAATGCCATGGCGTTCCGCATAGGCCAGCAGCGTTTCCCGGCTGGTGAGGTCCCATTCGCGCCAGGGCGCGATCACCTGCAAGGCCGGCTTGAGCGCCAGCACCCCCAGCTCGAAACGCACCTGGTCGTTGCCCTTGCCGGTCGCGCCATGGGCCACCGCGTCGGCGCCGACTTCGGTGGCGATCTCCACCAGCCGCTTGGCAATCAAGGGCCGCGCGATGGACGTGCCCAGCAGATATTCCCCCTCATAGAGGGTGTTGGCGCGGAACATCGGGTAGACGAAATCACGCACGAATTCCTCGCGCAAATCGTCGATGAAGATTTCCTTCACGCCCATCAGGGCGGCCTTGGCACTCGCGGGCGCCAGCTCCTCGCCCTGGCCCAGGTCGGCGGTGAAGGTCACCACTTCGCAGTGATAGTGCTCACGCAGCCACTTGAGAATGACGGAGGTGTCGAGCCCCCCCGAATAGGCCAATACCACTTTGCGAATCGTTGCCATGTCGCCCCCATCAGTGCGCGGAAATCGCGGGTTCCGGCGTGCACCGGCTTCAGGTGCGCCATGCTAGCAAAAAGGCCAGACCGGCGCAGGGGATCCGTATCCCGGCGGGCGATGCTATCCTTGTGACACAAAAAATTCAGGGCGCCCGGCAAAGGCAACAAGCGAGCACCATGGCGAAAACCATACTGATCACCGGCGGGGCTGGCTATATCGGCAGCCATGTGGCGCGCCTGCTGGGTGCGCGCGGCGAACGCCTGATCATCCTGGACGACCTGTCCACCGGCCATCTGGACAACGTCCTGCACGGCCAACTGGTGGTCGGGGATGCCGGCAACGCCGCCCTGCTGGACGACCTGCTGCACCGCCACCCCATCGATACCGTCCTGCATTTCGCCGCGCGCACCAGCGTGCCGGAATCGGTGCGGCAGCCGCTCGATTATTACGCCGCCAACACCTGCATGACCCATACCCTGCTCGCCGCCTGCGTCCAGGCCGGGGTCAGGCATTTCATGTTCTCCTCCACCGCCGCCGTCTACGCCCTGCCGGCCCTGCACCAACCCGCCACCGAGCACAGTCCGACCGAACCCCACAATCCCTACGGCCGCTCCAAGCTCATGGCCGAATGGATGTTGCGCGACCTGAGCGCCGTCAGTCCGATGCGCCATGCCATCCTGCGCTACTTCAACGTCGCGGGCAGCGCGTCGGGCGCCGGCATCGGGCCGCGCGACCTGCAGGCCCGCCAATTGATCAAGGTGGCCTGCGAAGCCGCCCTGGGCCGGCGTCCCGTCGTGGAAGTCTATGGCACCGACTATGACACCCCGGACGGCACCGGCATCCGCGACTACATCCATGTCGAGGACCTGGCCGAGGCCCATGTGCTGGCCCTGGACTACCTGCGTGATGGCGGAGCATCGGTGACCCTCAACTGCGGCTATGGACAGGGCTGCAGTGTGCGCGAAGTCTTGAGCGCAGTGGGCGCCGTGAGCGGCAGGGCAGTGCCGACGGTGGACCGTCCGCGCCGGCCCGGCGATCTGCCGCGCATGGTGGCCGATCCGTCGCGCCTGCGGCGGTTGTTGAACTGGACCCCGCGCCATGCCGATCTCGCCACCATCGTGCGCAGCACCCTGGAGTGGGAACGCAGCCTGCAGCAGCCTGCCGCGTGCCTGCTTACCCGCGCCTGACAAAGACCGGCTTGCGCCATCGGACTCGTGTGACACGCAACGGCGCGCCCGCTCAGCCGCCCATCTCCGCGTAGACGGCCAAGGTCTGGGCAATGACGTGAGCCTCGCTGAATTCCGCCAGCATCCGCGCCCGGCCCGCAGCGCCGAAGCGCCGGCAGCGTTCGGGGTCACTCAGCAATTGCCGCAAGGCGGCGGCGAGAGCGGGCGCATCGCGGGGCGGCACCAGCAAGCCATTGACACCTGCCTGCACGATCTCCCGGCAGCCGGGCCGATCGGCGGTGATCAGGGCGCAGCCACAGGCGGCCGCCTCGATGAGGATGCGCGGCACCCCTTCGCCGTAGGCCGTGGGCAGACAGACGATGGCGGTGGCGGCGAGAATTTCCGGCATATCCTCGCGGAAGCCCCACCACTGCACCGCGCCTTCCGCATGCCAGGCCGCGAGCTCCTGCTCAGAGTGGCTGTCCGGATTGCCGGGATCGGGCAGCCCCAGCAGCACGAAGTCCGCCGCCACGCCCTCCGCGGTCAGTTGCCGGGCCGCCGCGACGAATTCCGCCACGCCCTTGTCGCGCAGCATGCGCGAGGCGAACACCACCCGCGGTCGACCGTCCGCGGGGCGTGGCAGCGGGTAGTAGCGCGCTGGGTCCACACCGGATCCAAGGATCACATGGGTTTTCCCGCCCTCCACCCAGCCTTGATCAATGAAGAAATCCCGATCATCGGGGTTCTGGAAAATGACCCGTGCGTTTGCCCCGCCCAGCGCCAGGCGGTAGGCCAGCCCGACCCCCGCCCGCAGGATTTCCCCCTGAGCACCACCCGCCGTGGTGAAGACATAGCCGCGCCCGGGCACCGTCGCCACCCGCGGTCCCGCACCCAGCAGCCGCGCCACCAGCGCGCCATAGAGCACCGGCTTGATGGTCACCAGATGAATGAGATCCGGGCGTATCTCGCGATACAAACGAGCCAGCCTCAGCAGGCTCTGGAGCTCCTGCCAGGGCGCCATGCCGCGTCGGCTCAGGGGCAAGGGATGGAAGCCGATGCCCTCTTCCGAAAGTCTCGCCCGACTTGCCTCATCGGGCTCGGGCGCCGCCAGATGCACCGTCCAGCCGGCGGCTTGCGCGGCCCGGGCGACCGGGAGGCGATGGGACAGAAAATAGGCTACGGCATTGTGCACGTAGAGCAGCCTTCGCCCCATCATCGTATCCTCCTTGCGAAAGCGGGCATTCTAAGCCAGCCGGTGGCCCCGGCGGCGGGGTAAGATAGCGGTTTTGACCCAGGACTCCCCCGTGTCGCCGCGCGTCTGCGTCATCCTCCCCACCCATAACCGCGCGCCCGTGCTGGCGCGGTCGATCCGCAGCGTGTTGGCGCAAAGCGCATCCGACCTGGAATTGATCGTGGTGGACGACGCTTCCACCGACGCCACCGCCGAGGTATTGGCGGGTTTCGACGACCCGCGCCTGCGCCGGCTGCGCCATGACACCCGCC
>JBATEM010000090.1:0-1711 GCA_049664005.1 Candidatus Macondimonas sp. | reverse complement strand
ATGCCGCGCTGCTCGAGGAGCTGGGTGTGGCGCCGGGAACGCTCGGCGAGCGTGCCGAAGCCCTGCGAGCGGAAGGCCAGACGGTGATGTTCGTGGCGGTGGACGGCGCGCTTGCCGGGCTGGTGGGCGTCGCCGATCCGATCAAGGACTCCACCCCCGAGGCGATCGCTGCACTGCACGCCGAGGGCCTGCGCATCGTCATGCTCACCGGCGACAGTGAAACCACGGCGCGGGCAGTGGCCAGCCGGCTCGGGATCGACGAGGTGATCGCCGGCGTCTTGCCGGACCAGAAGGCGGCGAAAATCCGCGAACTCCAATCCCAGGGCCGCAAGGTGGCCATGGCCGGCGACGGCATCAACGATGCCCCCGCGCTGGCCCAGGCCGAGGTCGGCATCGCCATGGGTACCGGCACCGACGTGGCCATGGAAAGCGCCGGCGTGACGCTGGTGAAAGGTGACCTCAACGGCATCGCGCGCGCGCGCCGGCTCAGTCGCGCGACCATGGCCAACATCCGCCAGAACCTGTTCTTCGCCTTCGTCTACAACACGCTCGGCGTGCCGATCGCGGCCGGCGTGCTGTATCCAGTGTTCGGCTTGCTGCTGTCGCCCATCATCGCCGCCGCGGCCATGAGCCTGTCATCGGTGTCGGTGATCGGCAATGCGCTGCGCCTGAACCGCGTGCAGGCATGAGCAGCCGATCGCGGCGCTCCGCCTGAACCCCGTCATCGCCACCGCGGCGATGGCGCTGAGTTCGCTGTCGGTGATCGTGAATTCAGCGCTGCTGAAGCGTAAGAAACTGGCGGGGGCATGAACTGGTTGGACAAGGGAAAAAATAGACCTGTGGGTCCGGATATCCCCATCCCGGGCCTTGCTGCCGGCATCGGTTGTCCTGTGCATGTCTTCTGAAAGAGCACATCATGGCCCATGACCAAGGCGCGAATGACAACCGCCGGCACAATCGCAGAAGCAAATCAGAAGCAAATGGGGATTGATTAGCTTTTTTGCCATCGCCGGTTATTTTCTGATCACCGTACACCGGGCGCACCTGTTGCCCTATCTCCTGCTGCTCGCCTGCCCGCTGATGCATATCTTCCACCACGGCGGCCACGGTGGGCACGGGAGCCACGGCAACGGTCAACAGGAAGCGGCCAGTGACCCGCGAAAGATAAACCAACCGATCATCGAATTTATACGACCAATGGAAAATCGTAATGGATTCTGCATCCCCGCCCGCCTACGGCTAGTGGTCACCGGAGATCATCAATTCGTTCATCTTCATCATCTTCGCCTTCAGCTTTGCCAAGCCGCAGAGTAAGCGGGACTGGCGCGCGTTCGGGGCATTTTCCGGATTCCTGGTGGCATTGTTCACGGAGATGTACGGCTTTCCGCTGACGATTTACCTGCTGTCCGGATGGCTGAACACCAGATTTCCCGGTATCGACTGGCTATCGCACGACGCCGGTCATTTGCTGGAGACCCTGATCGGCTGGCGCGGCAATCCGCATTTCGGCCCCTTTCACCTTCTGAGCAGTGCCTTTCTGGTCGGTGGGTTCTGGGTTTTGGCATCGGCATGGAAGGTGCTGTTCGAAACCCAGTGCACCGATCGGCTGGCCACCACGGGTGTCTATCGCCATGTACGCCACCCGCAATGCGACGGCTTCGTGCTGCAGTGGCCGACCCTGCTCACGCTCGCCATGTTCCCGGTGCTGGTG
>JBATEM010000089.1:0-2552 GCA_049664005.1 Candidatus Macondimonas sp. | reverse complement strand
GTCAGCTTGCGCACCCCCCTGACCCGCGAGATCGAACTCAACGTTCCCCTGCTCAGCGCCGCCATGGATACGGTGACCGAGGCGCGTCTGGCCATTGCCCTGGCCCAGGAAGGCGGCATCGGCATTGTCCACAAGAACATGTCCATCGAGCGCCAGGCCGCCGAAGTCGCGCGGGTGAAGAAGTTCGAGAGCGGGGTGATCAAGGACCCGATCACGGTGCGGCCCGACCAGAGCATCCGCGAAGTGTTGGCCCTCACCCGCGCCCATGGCATCTCCGGCTTGCCGGTGGTGGACGGCGAGAACCTGGTGGGGATCGTCACCGGTCGCGACCTGCGTTTCGAGGATGAATTGGACAAGCCGGTCGCCAGCATCATGACGCCCAAGGCGCGGCTGGTGACGGTGCCGGAAGGGGCGGATACGGCTCAGGTCATCGAGTTGCTGCACGAGCATCGCATCGAAAAGGTATTGGTGATCAATGAGCGCTTTCAACTGCGCGGCCTGATCACGGTCAAGGACATCCAGAAAGCCAGCGATTTTCCGATTGCCTGCAAGGACAGCCAGGGGCGCTTGCGCGTGGGCGCGGCGGTGGGCACCAGCGCCGAGAGTGACGAGCGCGTCGCGGCCCTGATGGACGCGGGTGTGGACGTGATCGTGGTCGATACCGCCCACGGTCATTCCCGCGGGGTGATCGAGCGGGTGCGGCTGCTGAAACGGCGTTACGCGGGATTGCAGGTGATCGCCGGCAATGTGGCCACGGCGGAAGCGGCGCTGGCATTGGTGGAGGCGGGTGCGGACGCGGTCAAGGTCGGCATCGGCCCGGGTTCCATCTGTACCACGCGCATCATCGCCGGCGTCGGCGTGCCACAGATCACGGCCGTTTCCAATGTGGCCGCCGCGCTGCGCGAGAGCGGCGTGCCGGTCATTGCCGATGGCGGCATCCGCTATTCCGGCGACCTGGCCAAGGCCATTGCCGCCGGCGCCCATTGCGTCATGATTGGCGGGATGTTCGCCGGCACGGAAGAGGCGCCCGGCGAGGTCGAGCTCTACCAGGGCCGTTCCTACAAGGCCTATCGGGGCATGGGATCAGTGGCGGCCATGCAGCAGGGCTCCAAGGACCGCTACTTCCAGGACACCACCGACGAGCTGGAAAAACTCGTGCCCGAAGGGATCGAAGGCCGGGTCCCCTACAAGGGCAGCGTGCTGGCCATCGTGCACCAACTGCTGGGCGGCCTGCGCGCCAGCATGGGGTATACGGGATGCAATGACATGGCGCAGATGCGCACCCGCCCGCGCTTCGTCAAAGTGACGTCCGCCGGGGTGCGCGAAAGCCATGCCCACGACGTCGTGATCACCAAAGAGCCCCCCAACTATCGCGTGGATCCGGGCTGACCCGCTTTTCATCCTGAGCGCCGGGCGGGCGATTCCCCGGCCCGGCATCGCCCTTGCCCCGGAGCCCTGTCATGGCCGACATCCATGCCGACCGTATCCTGATCCTCGACTTCGGCTCCCAGTACACCCAGCTCATCGCCCGGCGCGTACGCGAGCTGGGCGTGTACAGCGAGATTCACCCCTGGGACATGGACGCCGCGGCGCTGCGGGCGTTTGCACCCAAGGGCATCATCCTCTCCGGCGGGCCGGAGTCGGTCACCGAGCCCGGCTCGCCGCGCGCGTCCGAGGCGGTCTGGTCGCTCGGCGTGCCGGTGCTGGGCATCTGCTACGGCATGCAGACCATGGCGGTGCAGCTCGGCGGCGCCGTGGAGCCCGGTGAGATCAAGGAGTTCGGCTATGCCGAGATCCGCGCCCGCGGGCATTCCCGGCTGCTGGACGGCATCGAGGACCGCGTCAACGCCGAGGGCCATGGCCTGCTGGATGTGTGGATGAGCCACGGTGACCGCGTCAGCGCCCTGCCGGCAGGCTTCAAACGCATCGCCTCCACCCCCGACGTGCCGCTGGCCGGCATGGCCGATGAAGCGCGCGGCTACTACGCCTTTCAGTTTCATCCCGAGGTCACCCATACCCCCCAGGGCAAGCGTATCTACGCCCGCTTTGTGCACGACATCTGCGGCTGCGGCAGCGCCTGGATCCCCGGCAATATCATCGCGGACGCCATCGCCGCTGTGCGCCGGCAGGTGGGCGAGGGCAAGGTGCTGCTGGGCTTGTCCGGCGGGGTCGATTCGTCCGTGGTCGCCGCGCTGCTGCATCAGGCCATCGGCGACCGGCTGACCTGCGTATTCGTCGACAACGGCCTGCTGCGCCTGCACGAGGGCGACCAGGTCATGCAGGTATTCGCGCGCAACCTGGGCGTCAAGGTGATCCGGGTCGATGCCGAGGCGCGCTTTCTGGATGCGCTGCGCGGCGTGGCCGACCCCGAGGCCAAGCGCAAGATCATCGGCGGGCTGTTCATCGACGTATTCGACGAAGAGGCCGCCCGGATCGAGGGCGTGGACTTCCTGGCCCAGGGCACCATCTACCCGGACGTGATCGAGTCCGCCGGCAGCAAGACCGGCAAGGCACACGTCATCAAGAGCCACCACAACGTCGGCGGCCTGCCC
>JBATEM010000088.1:0-4931 GCA_049664005.1 Candidatus Macondimonas sp. | reverse complement strand
GTGCAGTGGTGGACATCGTGCCAGTACTCGATCAGGAGTGGGTTTATCCCGGCTGACCGGGATGGAGCACATCTTCGTCAGACCGCAGGGTGAGGATTTCGTGCCCGGTTTCGGTCACCAGCAAGGTGTGTTCCCATTGGGCCGACAGGCTGTGGTCCTTGGTGACCACGGTCCAGCCGTCGGGCAACAGCTTCACCTGGCGTTTGCCGGTGTTGACCATGGGCTCGATGGTGAAACACATGCCGGCCTGCAGGACCAGACCGGTGCCGGAGGTTCCATAGTGGAGAACCTGAGGATCCTCGTGGAACACGCGGCCGATGCCATGACCGCAATATTCCCGCACCACGCTGAAGCGCTCCCGCTCCACATAGGCCTGGATGGCGGCGCCGATATCGCCCAGCCGCGCGCCGGGCCGGACCAGGTTGATGCCGACGAACAGGGCTTCCCGGGTGATCTGCACCAACCGCCGCGCCAGCACCGAGCCCTCGCCGACAAAGAACATGGCGCTGGTGTCGCCGTGGAAACCATCCTTGATGACGGTGATATCCAGGTTGACGATATCGCCCGATTTCAGCACCTTCGGCCCTGGAATGCCGTGACAGACCACGTGGTTGACCGAGGTGCAGATGGATTTTGGGAAGCCGTTGTAGTTGAGCGGCGCGGGAATGGCGCGCTGTTCCTCCACGATATAATCGCGGCACAGGCGATCGAGTTGCTCGGTGGTCACCCCGGGTTGTACATGGGGGGCGATCATTTCCAGCACTTGCGCGGCCAGCCGGCCGGCCACGCGCATTTTTTCCTGTTCTTCAGGCGTTTTCAGATTGACCTGCATGGTGGGGCTCATCTTGGAAGGAGGGCGCAAGGGAATGGCGGGTGAGCGGATGGCCCGGCTCCCGGCCGATTTGTCGTGAAATGAAGGTCTATGGTATAAATCGCCGGCTTTTTCAGCAACAACTTAGCCCGCAACCCGGCTGTCCAGAGTGACGATCAGGGGCGGAATTATCCCACACGCGCGCCGTCACAGCTTGCTGGGTGCCTGGAAACAGGTGGCAATCTGGGGCGCGCGGAGGCTTAACCCACACATCCGGAGTTCTTGATCATGCCTGATATTTCGATGCGTCAACTGCTTGAAGCCGGTGTTCACTTCGGCCACCAGACCCGGTATTGGAATCCGCGCATGGCGCCTTACATCTTCGGCGCCCGCAACAATATCCACATCATCAATCTTGAGCATACCCTGCCTTTGCTGCGCGAGGCGCTGGACCATGGCCGCAAGATCGTGGCCGGTGGCGGCACGATCTTGTTCGTGGGCACCAAGCGCGCCGCTTCCGATCATATGCGTGAACAGGCCGCGCGTTGCGGCATGCCTTTCGTCGCGCATCGCTGGCTGGGCGGCATGCTGACCAACTGGCAGACCGTGCGTCAGTCCATCCGTCGGCTCAAGAACCTCGAGCTGATGACCGAGGACGGCACCTTGGACAAGCTGAGCAAGAAAGAAGCGTTGATGCTGAGCCGCGAGCGCGAGAAGCTGGAGCGTAGCCTGGGCGGTATCAAGGACATGAACCGGCTGCCCGACGCGCTGTTCATCGTCGATGTCGGCCATGAAGCCATTGCCGTGAGCGAGGCCACCAAGCTCGGTATCCCCGTGATCGGCGTGGTGGACACCAACAACTCGCCGTTGGGCGTGAACTACACCATCCCCGGCAACGACGACGCCATGCGCGCGGTGGGCTTGTATGCCCAGCTCATGGCGGATGCGGTGCTGGAAGGCAAGCACGGTCGCGCCGATGCCGGCTTGATGGGTGATGACTTCATCGAAGTCGAGGCTGAAGTGGCGCCTGCACGCGTGGCGGATGCGCCTGAAGCCACTCACTGAAGCCCGCAACCGGATTGCATCGATCCCAAGGAGATTTACATGTCCGTTACGGCGACCATGGTCAAAGAGCTGCGCGAACGCACTGGCGCAGGAATGATGGAATGCAAGAAGGCCCTTACCGAGACAGCGGGGGATCTGGATCAGGCCATTGAGCTGATGCGCAAGCAGGGGCTCGCCAAGGCCGACAAGAAAGCTGGCCGCGTGGCGGCCGAAGGGCGCGTGGTGGTGCAGCGCGACGCGACGGGGAGCGCGGCGATCGCCATCGAGGTCAATTGCGAGACCGATTTTGTGGGCGGCGGGGACGAGTTCCAGACCTTCGTCAACCAGGTCGCCGAGGCGGCGCTGGCTGCGGCGCCGGTCGATCTGGATGCCTTGCTGGCGTTGTCCTTGCCCAGCGGGGCGAGCGTGGACGAGCGGCGCCGCGAAATGGTGGCCAAGATCGGCGAGAACATCGCCGTGCGGCGCTTCGAACACCTGGCTCGCCAGGGCGATGTGTTCGGGCTCTACAGCCACGGCAGTCGGATCGGCGTCGTGGTGGATCTCAAGGGTGGCGACGAGGCGCTGGCGCGGGATATCGCCATGCACATCGCTGCCAGCCGTCCGCTCTGTATTGCGCCCGATGAGGTGCCCGCCGAGCTGGTGGCCAAGGAACGGGAGATCTTCGAGGCCCAGGCGCGTGAAAGCGGCAAGCCCGAGGAGATCATCCAGAAGATGGTCGACGGTCGTGTGCGCAAATACCTGAGTGAAGTCGCTCTGGTGGGCCAGCCCTTCGTCAAGGATGCCGATCTGACCGTGGGTCAGCGCCTCAAACAGGCCGGTGCCCAGGTCATGCGCTTCGTGCGCCTGGAAGTGGGCGAAGGCGTGGAGAAGAAGACCGAGAATTTTGCCGAGGAAGTGATGGCGCAGGTACGCGGCGGCTGAACCCGCTACACAGTCGATTGCAAGTGGGACACTCAGCGATCTGAGTGCCCCGCTGCGCCAGACTCCTTCAATCCTCCCGAGGACGCCATGACGCCAGCCGCTCCCGCTTATCGCCGTATCCTTCTCAAGCTCAGTGGCGAAGCCCTGATGGGGGAGGCCGATTACGGGGTCGACCCGGCCGTGATCGGCCGCATGGCCGAGGAGATCCGCGATGTGCGCGATCTGGGCGTGCAGATCGGCGTGGTGATCGGTGGCGGCAATATCTTTCGGGGTGCGGGTCTGGCAGATGCCGGCATGGACCGCGTCACCGCTGATCACATGGGCATGCTGGCCACGGTGATGAATGCCCTGGCGCTGCAGGATGCCCTGGAACGCCTGGGCGTTTTTGCCCGGGTCATGTCGGCGCTGCGCATCAATCAGGTGTGCGAGGACTATATCCGCCGCCGGGCCGTCCGGCATCTGGAAAAAAGCCGCGTGGTCCTGTTTGCGGCGGGGACCGGAAATCCGTTTTTCACCACGGACACGGCCGCCAGCCTGCGCGCCATCGAAGTCAGCGCCGACTTGCTGCTCAAGGCCACGAAAGTGGATGGCGTGTACAGCGCCGATCCGGTCAAGGACCCCAGTGCCCAGCGTTACGACCACCTGAATTACGATGAGGTTCTGGACCGGCGGCTGATGGTGATGGATACCACGGCCATTGTGTTGTGCCGGGATCACAACTTGTCCCTGCGGGTGTTCGACATCAAGCAGGGAGGCGCCTTGATGCGGATCGTGACCGGCGATCAAACCGTGGGGACGACTGTGGATAACGGTGCTGGCGCGCCCGTGCAGGCGAATCGTCTGGGAGCATGAGATGATCGATGAAATCCGCAAGGATGCCGCGGAACGGATGAAGAAAAGCATCGAGGTGCTGCGGCATAACCTCTCCAAGATCCGTACCGGCCGGGCACATACCAGCCTGGTGGATCACATCACCGTCCCTTATTACGGCAGTGACATGCCGCTGGGGCAGGTGGCCAGCGTGACGGTAACCGATGCCCGAACGCTGACCATTACCCCCTGGGAAAAAAACATGGTGGCGCCCGTGGAAAAAGCCCTCATGGCTTCCGACCTGGGGATTACCCCCAATACCGCCGGCATGGTGATCCGCATCATTCTGCCACCCCTGACCGAGGAACGGCGCCGTGACCTGGTCAAGGTGGTGCGTCATGAAGGGGAGAATGCCAAGGTGGCGGTGCGCGCCATCCGCCGTGACGCCAACGATCATTTCAAGCAGCTCGAAAAAGAAAAACTCACCAGCGAAGACCTGGTGCGGCGTGCCCAGGAGGAGATGCAAAAGATCACCGATGAACACATCGCGCAAATCGACCGCGTCCTGGAAGAGAAAGAACACGAATTGATGCAGGTCTGATGAGACCTGGGGTTTCTTTGCCGCCCGCCGCATCTCCTGCTTCGGCGAGACCGGGGATCCTCCCATGAATCCAGTTTCCCCAAGCGTCGCGCCCCGGCACGTGGCCATCATCATGGATGGCAACGGGCGTTGGGCGATACAGCGCGGACAGCCACGTCTGTATGGCCATGAAGCCGGGGTTCGCGCCACGCGCGCCGTGGTGCGGGCCTGCCGCGATGCCGGGGTCGGTGTCCTCACCCTCTACGCCTTCAGCAGCGAGAACTGGTTTCGCCCCGCAGCGGAAGTGGGTTTTCTGCTGGAGCTGTTCGTGCGCACCATGGGGGTGGAGCTGGACACGCTCCACGCCGAAGGAGTGCGGGTGCGTTTTATCGGCGATCGGGGGCGGCTCCCGCAAACCCTGACAACAGTGATGGAGGCCAGCGAACGGCGCACCGCCGATAACCCCGGCATGGTGCTGATCATCGCGCTGGGCTATGGCGGTCGTCAGGACCTTGTTCAGGCCATGCGCGCGCTGGGTCGGCGCATCGAGGCCGCGACCCTGCGAGCGGAGGAGATTACCGAGGCCGATCTGGGCGCAGCCCTGGCCTTGGGCGATCTGCCCGATCCCGATCTGCTGATCCGCACCGGCGGGGAATATCGCATCAGCAATTTCCTGTTGTGGCACCTGGCCTATGCGGAACTGTATTTCTGCGACACCCTCTGGCCTGATTTCGGGCCTGCCGA
>JBATEM010000087.1:0-12906 GCA_049664005.1 Candidatus Macondimonas sp. | reverse complement strand
GCTGCACCGTCGCGTCGGCCGCAAGATCAGCAACGTGCGCCCGCGCCGGCCGCGCCGGGAGCTCCGCGCTCGGATGCGCCCGTCAAAAGAGGCGATACCCGCAAGAAAGAACGGCCTTCTCCCCAAGGGGACCGCCGTGATCGAAACGAACGCGGACAGGACGGCGCCCGTCGATCCAAGCGCAAGGGCGCTCGGGTTGACACCAGCCCAGCCCGCCATCAGTTTGAAAAGCCCGTGCTCCCGGTGGTGAGGGAGGTGCTGATCCCTGAAACCATCACCGTGGGCGAGCTGGCGCAACGCATGGCCGTGAAGGCCCCCGAGGTGATCAAGACCTTGATGGGCATGGGTGTCATGGCCACCATCAATCAGGTGATTGACCAGGAAACCGCGTCCTTGCTGGTGGATGAGATGGGCCATGTGCCCAAGATGCTCAAGGAATCCGCGCTTGAGGAAGCTTTGGTCAGCGAAGGGGAGGCCCAGGATTCGCAGGCCGAAGTGATGCATCGCGCGCCGGTGGTCACCGTGATGGGTCATGTGGATCACGGCAAGACCACCTTGCTGGACTACATTCGTCGCGCCAAGGTCGCGGACCGGGAGGCGGGGGGCATTACCCAGCATATCGGCGCCTATCACGTCAGCACCCCGCGCGGCATGATTACCTTCCTCGATACCCCCGGCCATGCGGCCTTCACCTCCATGCGCGCCCGTGGTGCCAAGCTGACCGACATCGTGATTCTGGTGGTGGCGGCGGATGATGGCGTCATGCCGCAAACCATTGAGGCGATCCAGCACGCCAAGGCAGCCAAGGTGCCGATGGTGGTGGCAATCAACAAGATGGATAAGTCTGGCGCCGATCTGGAACGCATCAAGAACGAACTGGTGCAGCAGGGTGTGGTTCCTGATGATTGGGGCGGCGATACGATGTTCGTCCCGGTTTCGGCCAAGATGGGCACCAACGTGGATGCCTTGTTGGAGGCCGTGCTGTTGCAGGCCGAAGTGATGGAACTGACGTCCGTGGTCAAGGGACGTGGCGTCGGTGTGGTCATTGAATCCAGCCTTGAAAAGGGTCGGGGACCGGTGGCGACCGTGCTGGTGCAGCGAGGCACCCTGGAGCGCGGCGATATCCTGCTGTGTGGGCAGGAATGGGGTCGGGTGCGGGCCATGTTCGATGAGGTCGGCAAGCCGATCACCCAGGCCGGTCCTTCCATTCCGGTACAGATCCTAGGACTGTCTGGCACGCCCAATGCCGGTGATGATTTCATGGTGGTGGCCGATGAGCGCAAGGCGCGTGAAATTGCGCTGTATCGCCAGGGTAAATTCCGTGACGTGCGTCTCGCCAAACAGGTCTCCACCAAGCTGGAGGATGTGTTCAACCGGATGGAGGAAGGCAATCTCCAACAGGTGAACCTGATCGTCAAGGCCGATGTGCAGGGTTCGGTAGAAGCGCTCAGCGATGCCTTGCTCGCCCTGTCCAATGAAGAAGTGAGGGTGAATGTCGTTGCCCGCGGGCTGGGCGGGATTACCGAATCGGATGTGAACCTGGCGATGGCTTCATCGGCCATCATCGTCGCGTTCAACGTCCGAGCCGATGCCGCAGCGCGCCGACTGATCTCCGAGACCGGTACCGATGTGCGCTACTACAGCATCATCTACCAGGCTCTGGATGAGGTGAAGAACGCCATTACGGGCCTCATGGCGCCGAAAGTCAGAGAAGAAGTGGTGGGCATGGCGCAGGTGCGGGATGTGTTCCGTTCTTCCACAATGGGCGCGGTGGCGGGCTGTCTGGTCATGGAAGGCTCGGTGCGCCGCAATTGTCCCATCCGCGTGCTGCGCAACAATGTGGTGGTCTTCGAGGGTGAGCTGGAATCACTGCGGCGTTTCAAGGACGACGTCAGCGAAGTCCGGGCGGGAACCGAGTGCGGCATCGCAGTGCGCCACTACAATGACGTGCAACCTGGCGATCAGATCGAGGTTTACCAGCGTATCGAGGTGCCGGCCTGACATGCCGCGCGATTTCCCCCGCACGGCCCGGGTGGCCGAACAGTTGCGCCAGGAACTGAGTGAACTCATCCGCGACGCGGTGAAGGATCCACGCCTTGGTCCTGTCACGGTGACGGAAGTGCAGGTGGCGCGGGATTTTTCCCACGCCAAGGTGTTTGTTTCCTTCCTGGGCGTCACACAAGGGATCGAGGAGAAAATCAGCATCCTCCAGAACGCGGCGCGCATGATCCAGGGCCAGTTGGGTCGCCGCCTGCGCTTGCGCATGATCCCCCAGCTGCAATTCCAGTACGACGAGGTGCTGGATCACGGCCAGCGGATGGACGCACTGATTGCCAAGGCACGGGCCGAGGATGAGCAGCGCGGCGATCATTCCGGCGAGTCGGGCCCAGAGTAATCAACAGAGTAATCAGTAAATCCATGTCTTCCCCATCCCCCCGTCGAATGCGTCGCGCCGTGGACGGCATCTTGCTATTGGACAAGCCCTTGGGACTTTCCAGCAACAAGGCCTTGCAGCAGGTGCGGCAGTTGTTTGGTGCTGCCAAGGGCGGCCACACGGGCAATCTGGATCCCCTGGCCACCGGCCTGCTGCCACTCTGTTTCGGCCATGCCACCAAGGTGTGCGGTTATCTGCTCGATGCGGATAAGTGCTATGAGGTGGTGTGTCGTTTCGGAATGCGCACATCCACCGGGGATCGGGAGGGGGAGGTCGTTGAGACCGGACCCGTGGATGCACCTCGGCTGGCGGGATTGTCTGACACCCTCAGGCGTTTTGTGGGAGACATTGACCAGATTCCCCCGATGTACTCGGCGCTCAAACATCAAGGCGAGCGGCTCTATCGCTTGGCGCGCAAGGGCCTTGAGGTCGAGCGTCCAGCGCGTCGGGTGCGCATCCACAGCCTTCACTTGCTGAGTCAGCACGAGGAAGAGGCGACTGTCCGGGTGCATTGCAGCAAGGGCACCTACGTGCGCACCCTCGTCGAGGATTTGGCCGTCGCGCTTGGCACCGTCGCCCACGTGCACAGCCTGCGTCGGCTGGAGTTGGGGCCATTCACCATGCCGCAGGACTGTTATGGCATGGATGCGCTGCAAGCGGTGGCCGATCAGGGGGGCGCGGCCGCCCTGGATCCCTTGCTGCTACCCCTTGACGCCGCCTTGCAGCACTACCCGGCGCTCGCGGTGAACGAAGGACTTGCCTATTATTTGCGGCAGGGTAACCCGGTGTTCATTCCAAGCTCACCCGATGCGGGCGCAACCGTGCGGCTGTATGGCCCAGCCGATCAGTTCCTGGGGATGGGCGAAATGCTCGACGATGGGCGCTGCGCACCGCGCCGGCTGATGCAGGGTTGACTGGATGCGGATCCGGCGGCTTGTTGTGAACCCTCCGGAAAGGCTAAAATTAAACGTTTGTAGCGAAAAGAATCGCATATTTAGGAGTTTCTTCACATGTCTCTGTCAGGCCAGACCAAATCCGAAATCGTGACCAGTTTTCAGCGCGATCCCAGCGATACCGGTTCCTCCGAGGTTCAGGTGGCGCTGCTGACGCAGCGGATCGAACATTTGACGGGTCATTTCGCAGTCCACAAACAAGACCACCATTCCCGCCGTGGCCTGCTGAAAATGGTCAGTCAGCGTCGCAAGCTGCTCGACTATCTGAAGAAAACCGACGCGGCTCGTTATCAGGAATTGATCGGCCGTCTGGGTCTGCGCCGCTAAAACGGGTTGCGCCTGGGTCGGGATTTCGGACAAGCACGGGTCGGTAGGGAAGCATTGTGACAATTACAGTAAAGCGATTTCAGTACGGCGAGCATTTGGTCACCTTGGAAACCGGGCGCATTGCCCGGCAAGCCACTGGGGCCGTGCTGGTCAGCATGAGTGATACCGTGGTCCTGGTGACCGTGGTGGGCCGTAAGGAACCCTCTCCCGGTGTGGATTTCCTGCCGCTGACCGTCAACTACCAGGAGCGCACCTACGCCGCTGGTCGCATCCCTGGCGGTTTCTTCAAGCGCGAGGGGCGTCCCTCCGAGAAGGAAGTGCTCACTTCCCGCTTGATCGATCGCCCGCTGCGTCCTTTGTTTCCCAAGGGCTTCCATCATGAAGTCCAGATCATCGCCACGGTGAAATCACTCAATCCCGATGTGGACCCGGACATTCCGGCGCTGCTGGGCGCTTCCGCTGCCTTGGCCATCTCGGGCATTCCCTTCCAGGGTCCCTTGGGCGCGGCCCGCGTGGGCTACATCGACGGCGCTTACGTGCTCAATCCCACCTACAGCCAGCTGGAACGTTCCGATCTGGATCTGGTGGTGGCCGGAACTGAGCAGGCGGTCCTGATGGTCGAGTCCGGTGCCCGGGAATTGCCCGAGTCCGTGATGCTGGGCGCGGTCCTGTTCGGTCATGAGCAGATGCAGTCTGCAGTGCGCGCCATCAATGAGTTCGCCGCCGAAGCCGCCAAGCCGGCTTGGGCCTGGCAGCCCCACACGGCCGATGAGTCGGTCATTGCGGCTGTGTCCGCTCTGGTCGAGCAGGAACTGAGTCAGGCCTACAGCGTCTCGGAAAAGCAGGCGCGCCAGAATGCCGTCGCCGAGCTGCGCCAGCGTGCGGTGACGGAGTTGGTCGTGACGGAAGGTGTGTTCACCGAAACCGCGGTCAAGAAAGCCTTTGCCGATCTCGAAAAACGCATTGTCCGCGAACGGATCCTGAATGGCGCGCCGCGTATCGACGGCCGTGATCTCAAGACCATTCGCCCGATCAGCATCGAGGTGGGGATTCTGCCCCGCACCCACGGTTCGGCGCTGTTTACGCGCGGGGAAACCCAGGCCATCGTCGTGACCACCCTGGGCACGGCCCGGGATGCCCAGGTTATCGATGCCATCGAGGGGGAACGCAAGGATCCCTTCATGCTCCATTACAACTTTCCTCCCTACAGCGTCGGCGAAACCGGCTTCATCGGCTCGCCCAAGCGCCGTGAGATCGGCCATGGCCGTCTGGCCCGGCGTGCTGTCGAAGCCCTGTTGCCCGACATGGATGCGTTTCCCTACACCATCCGGGTGGTTTCGGAAATCACCGAGTCCAATGGCTCCAGTTCCATGGCCACGGTGTGTGGGGCCAGCCTGTCGCTGATGTCCGCCGGCGTGCCCGTTAAGGCGCCGGCGGCCGGTATCGCGATGGGTCTGATCAAGGATGGCGATCGCTTCGCGGTGATTTCCGACATCCTTGGGGATGAGGATCATCTGGGCGACATGGACTTCAAGGTGGCCGGTAGCGAGCGCGGTGTCACCGCCCTGCAGATGGACATCAAGATCAACGGCATCACCCGCGAGATCATGTCCGCCGCCCTGGAACAGGCCCGCAGCGGGCGCCAGCATATCCTTGGGGAAATGGCCAAGGTCATCGACCGTCCCCGCGAGGAGATGTCGGAATGGGCGCCGCGTATCCTGACCATCCACATCAACCCAGAGAAAATCCGCGATGTGATCGGCAAGGGTGGCGCCACGATTCGCCAGATCACCGAGGAAACCCGCACCACCATCGACATCACCGACGATGGCACGGTGAAGATCGCCTCCGTCGACCGGGCGGACGGCGAAGCAGCCCGTCGGCGCATTGAACTCATCACAGCCGATGTGGAAGTGGGGACGGTGTATCAGGGACGTGTCAGCAAATTGATGGACTTCGGCGCGTTCGTCACCATTCTTCCCGGCCGCGACGGACTGGTCCACATCTCCCAGATCTCCGATGAGCGGGTCGAGCGGGTCAGCGACAAGCTGAAAGATGGCGATATCGTCGATGTGAAGGTGCTTGAAGTCGATCGCCAAGGCCGCATCCGGCTCAGCATGAAAGCGGTGAATGCCCCGACGGACGACTGATGCCGTTTGCGCTTCAGTTCAACAGCAACGCCGCTGTTCAGCGGCGTTGCTGTTTCCGTTGAGCAGAAGATTGGCAGAAACGGCAGAGGCCGATGGAAGGCAATCAGCCGGTGTTCTGCAAGCCCAGTGAGATGGCATTGACAGTGATTACCAAGGCACGGAACAGCGCTTCGTCCTGGCGGTCCCCGGCGCGCCAACGGGCCAACAGGTCCACTTGCAACAGGCTCACCGGATCGAGAAACGGATTGCGGGTGCGGATGGAACGTTGCAGGATGCGGTCCTGCTCCAGCAGGGCGTGCGTGCCCTTGAGCTTGAAGACCGTGGCGACGGTGCGCTCGTAGGCCTCGCGGATCTGGCCGGTCAGGTGACTTGCCGATTCAGGCACCAATTGGGCGTAACGCTCGGCGATGCCCAGATCGGCCTTGATCAGCACCATTTCGGCATCATCCAGCAGATTGCCGAAGAACAGCCAGTCGCGTGCGAGCTGGGACAAGGTCTGTGCGCCGAATTCCGCAATGGCGGCTTCCAGGCCGTGGCCGAGTCCATACCAGCCAGTGAACAGGTAGCGATTCTGGGACCAGGAAAAGACCCAGGGGATGGCGCGCAGATCCTTGACGCCGGCCATCTTGCGACGTGAGGCGGGCCGTGAGCCGATCTGCATGCGCTCAATGACGTCGATCGGCGTGGCGTGACGGAAAAAAGTCATGAAATCCGGATGATCGACCAGCTCTCGATAACGCACCCGGCTTTCCGACGACACACGCTCCATCACGGCCCGGCGCAGGTCGTCATCCGCTGGACCTGGGTGGGCAGTGGCCAAGGCGACGGCGCTGACGGTCTGTTCCAGGGTGCGAATGGCAATGCCCCGCAGCCCAAACTTCTCATTGATGATCTCACCCTGTTCGGTCACACGCAGGTGGCCTGCGACCGCACCTGGTGGCGATGACAATACCGCCTTGTGGGTCTTGCCACCGCCGCGACTGATGGTGCCACCGCGACCATGGAATAGGGTCAGTTCCGCACCGGCATCCGCTGCCACGGAGACAAAAGCCCCCTGGGCGCGCTGCACACTCCAACGTGAACAGGCGAATCCTCCATCCTTGTTGCTGTCTGAATAGCCCAGCATGATGATCTGACGCTGGGCGCGCTGGCTGAGGTGGGCTTGATAGACGGGTTCCTTGAACACGGCGGCCATGACGCCGGGCCCGTGCTCCAAATCTTCGATGGTCTCGAACAGGGGCGCCACATCCAGCGGTACCTCGCCGCTCGTGCCCAGTCCGGCCCAGCGCGCCAGCAACAACACCGACAGGATGTCGTCCACCCCTTGCGCCATGCTGATGATGTACGGACCGATGGCCGCTTGTCCATGCCGACTGCGGACATCGCGGATGGCCTGGAACACGGCCAGGGTTTGTTCCACTTCGGGGTCGGCGGGGATGCGCGGTGGATCGGTGCTTATCAGGGCCCGGCGCAGAACAGGCAGGCGTTCCTCCACGGAACGATCCAGCCAATCCTCAAGGCCCAGGCATAGCCCGATGACGCGTCGGTGCACCAGACTATCCTGGCGCACATCCAGGGTCATGGCATGGAATCCAAAGGTTTCGACGCGGCGTAACAGGCGTTGGACCAAGAACAGCCCCGCATGCCGCCCCTTGTGGGCCAGCAAGCTGTCGGCCATCAGACGGATATCGTTCAAGAACACCGTTGCGTCGGGATATCCGCCTTCGGTATCGCGCAGGGTGGCGGCCAGACGCGCATCCATGAGTCGCAACATGAGCCGATAGGGCATGCCGCGGTGGCGGGGTGCAATGCTGGCGAGGCGTTCGGGAAAGCGCTGGCTGTATTCGTCGATGCGCTGTTGGAGTGCATCACTGACACCGACCCGGCTGCCCGATTGACTGAGTTCGCGATACAGATCGTTCAATTCACTCCGGTAACGCGCCAGAATTTCCCCACGTTGTTTTTCCAGGACGCGCCGGATGCTGGCGGCCGAGACATTGGGGTTGCCGTCCATGTCGCCGCCCACCCAGGAGGCAAAGCGCAGCAGGGGGTGGGAGACGAACAGCTCGGCTTCCGGGCCATACACCTGCCGCACGGCCGCCTCCAGTTCCTCATAAAAGGAAGGCACGACGCGATAGATGACCTGGAGCAGGAAAAACAGCACGTGCTCGTGTTCATCGTCGACCGTCGGGCGGACATCGGGGTCGCTATCGGTTTGCCAGGCGATGGCGAGGTGCATGTGGATGTTTTCGAGAATACCGGCGGCTTCCTGGGGCGTGAGATTTGGATTGAGTCGCTCCACCAGGCGTTGGGCGATCCACTGTTGTTTCTGCAACAAGGTGCGACGGCGCGCCTCGGTGGGATGGGCGGTGAACACCGGCTCGACCCAGAGATTCTGTAACAGCGCATCAAATTCAGTCAGCGACAGGCCGCCGTCGCGAAGCCGGGTGACCATGTCCAGCAGGCTTTCCGGTTGGGGCGTGGTCAGTTCGCGCGCGTAATGGCGCCGGCGGCGCAGGCGGTGCACCTTTTCGGCGATATTGACCGATTGAAAATAGGACGAGAAGGCGTAGATGAATTCAACCGCCTCTTTGGTCGTCAGGGCGGCGAGGCGGGCACACAGTGCCTGTTCGGCTTCCAGTGAGCCATCCCGGCGCGCTTCGGCCAGGCGATGGACCTCCCGGAACAGTTCAACCAGCGGCCAGTCAGTCTGCTCATGGAGGGTTTCTTCCAACAGTTGCCGCAGGGTGTCCATGTCGGCCAGCAGAGCCTGGATGGGATCGGCTGGCGATGCGATGGAGACGTCTGTCATGAAACCTCCGGAGCGACGGTGGCGGAATCGCCTATCCGCCCGGAAGGGCTCCGGAACGGATCAGCTTGTGCTGCCAGGATCGAGCAGGTTGGCAAGGCCGAATACGGCGGCCAGATTGCGAGTCTGATCGGGCAGCGAGTGAAACTGGATGGAACGGCCCACGGCATGGGCCATCCGTTTCCACTGCAATAGCAGTGCCAGCCCAGCGCTATCCATGTGCGTGGTCTGGGTGAAATCCATGGTCAGGGGGGTTGCCTGCCCATGGGTGCAAAATGGCTTGAAGGCGTCTATGCCTGCAACGACGGATGCAAACGTCAGGGCGCCGGAAACCCGAATAAGGGTGCCATTCGGGTCGGCTGTGAGCATCGGCGGAACTGGGTTTTCAGCTTTTCTGGGCATTTGGCTTTGCGACCGGAATGGTTTGGGTGCGCATTTTCTCGATCAGTCCGTCCAGGCCCAGGCGGCGGGCATCCTCCTGCAACACATTGCGATAACTCATGATGAAGCTGATGTTTTCCACCACCACGTCGTAGACCTTCCATTCGCCCTGTGGATTGCGGTAGAGATAATATTTTGCTTGGATGGGCTTGCCATCCTTGAGCACGATCTCGGTGGGGACGGCCTTGTCCCAGTCGAAATAGCCGCCGGTGGGGCGCATGACCCGGATCGGCTGATCCTCGTAGGAGAGCAGCGCCTCGGCATAGGTGCGCATCAGCATGTTCTCGAATTCATTGAGAAACGCGGTTTTCTGGGCCTCGGATGCCTGGTTCCAGAATGGACCCATGACCAGTTTGGAAGTGGTGCGGAAATCCGCATGAGGCAGAATGTTGTCGCTGACCAGTTGGCGCAGCGCTTGCCGATCCTGCTGCAGGCGCGGGCGTTCCGCCTTGACCCTTCCCAGGACCTGATCCATGAGGGTCTGGATGAACTGGGATGGATTGTCCGTTTTCAGCGGGTCTTGTGCCATGGCGGGCAGCGCAAGACAGAATAACAAGAAGGCAAGAATGGGGCGCATAAGCATCTCCGCTAGATTCTTAGATTATTTGTTCGGTTCATTGCCTGTCTGGGCGAGGAATCGGCCAATCAGATTCTCCAGCACCACTGCGGATTGGGTAAAGCTGATCCGATCGCCTGCTTTCAGGTTTTCCATGGCGCCGCCCGGTTGCAGGGCAATGTACTGCTCTCCCAGGATACCCGCGGTCTGAATCGCGGCACTGCTGTCGCTGGGCAGTTTGTCGTAACGCTGGTCAATGGCCAGTTTTACTTCGGCCTGAAAGGTCTCCGGATTGACGTCGACCGCCGTGACCCGGCCGATGCGCACGCCTGCCAAGGTGATGGGCGCCCGTACCCTTAAACTACCGACATTGTCGAAACGGGCCGTTATCTCATAAGACGCATCGCGCTTGAGATCGTTCTGGGTGCTCACCTGCAGGGTCAGCAGGAACATGGCGGCCAGCCCCAGGCAGATAAATAGCCCGACCACCAGTTCCATCAGGCGGGTCTGGATCATGTCATTCTCCCGTAAACATCAAGCCGGTTAAGATAAAGTCGAGGCCCAGGATCGCCAGGGAGGAAATCACCACGGTGCTGGTGGTCGCGCGACTGACCCCTTCGGAAGTCGGCTGGCTATGGTAGCCCTGGTAGACAGCGATCCAGCTCACCACCACGCCGAACACCAGGCTCTTGAGGATGCCGTTGAGGACGTCATCCTGAAAGGTGGCGGCATTCTGGATCTGGCCCCAGTAGGCGCCCGCGTCCACGTTGAGCAGCTCCACACCGACCAGATAGCCCCCGAAGATCCCCAGGGTCGTGAAGATGGCGGATAGCAGTGGCATGGACAGGACGCCAGCCAGGAAGCGCGGGGCCACGACGCGTCGCACCGGGTCGACGGCCATCATCTCCATCGCTGAAAGCTGTTCGGTGGCCCGCATCAGACCGATTTCAGCGGCCAGGGCCGATCCGGCCCGGCCGGCAAACAACAGGCCGGTGACCACCGGCCCCAGTTCCCGCAGCAGGGAGAGGGCAACGATCACCCCCAAGGACTCGGCCGCACCAAAATTGCGCAGGGTATTGTAACCCTGCAGGCCCAGCACCATGCCGACGAAGGTACCCGAGACGATGATGATGATGAGGGACAACACCCCCACGGCATAGATCTGTTGAACTACCAAGCCCGGACGCACCAGCACGGAAGGCAGTCCCCCCAGGATGCGCAGCAGAAACAAGGCGCTGCGACCCAGTCCGGCAAGCATGTCGGACAATACGGTGAAGCTGATTGGGCGTTGAGCCATCAGGCCGCATCTCCCAGAAGGTCTCGGGCGTAATCTGGCGCCGGATAGTGGAAGGGGACCGGGCCGTCGTCCAGGCCATTCATGAACTGGCGCACCCATTCGGATGCCGAGTCTGCCAGGGACTGGGGCGATCCCGCACCCATGACCTTGCCTGCGGAAAGCAGGTAGCAGACATCGGCAATGGCGGTCACTTCATGCACATCGTGCGTCACGATGACCGAGGTCAGGCCCAGGGCGTCATTGAGGCGCCGGATCAGCCGCACGACCACACCCATGGAAATGGGATCCAGTCCCACGAAGGGCTCATCGTACAGAATCATCAAGGGGTCCAGTGCAATCGCCCGCGCCAGTGCCACGCGCCGGGCCATGCCGCCGGACAGCTCCTCCGGCATCAACCGGTGCGCGCCCCGCAGGCCCACCAGTTCGAGTTTCATCAGGACCACATCGCGGATGAGCGCCTCAGGCAGCTTGGTATGTTCGCGCACCGGGAAGGCCACGTTTTCGAATACATTGAGGTCGGTCAGCAAGGCGCCGCTCTGGAACAGCATGCCCATGCGCCGCCGCAGGGCATAGAGCCCGGCTCGGCCCAGATCGGGAACATTCGTGCCGTCCACCCGAAGGGTGCCGGCGTCGGGACGCAATTGGCCGCCGATCAGGCGCAACAGCGTGGTTTTTCCGGTGCCGCTGGGGCCCATGATGGCCGTGATCTTTCCCCGCGGGATGGACAGATCCACGCCATCGAAGATCACCTGACGGCCGCGCCGAAAGTGCAGGCCCTGAATTTCGACCAGGTTGTCATCCATGTCCGTCTCCTGGTTCATGCGTTCACAAAGCCGCTGGGAGCACGCGATACAAGGGCGATTCTAAGAGTGGGATGAGGTGATCAGAAACTCCAGCAGTGCTTTTTGCGCATGCAGCCGGTTTTCTGCTTCGTCCCAGACCACACTCTGGGGCCCATCGATCACCTCGGCGGTCACTTCCTCGCCGCGATGAGCGGGCAGGCAGTGCATGAACAGGGCGTCGGGCTTGGCCAGCGCCATCAGGCGAGCATCCGCCTGGTATGGCGTGAAGCGTGTATTGCGCTCAGCCTGTTCGGCTTCCTGCCCCATGCTGGCCCACACGTCGGTCACCACCAGATCGGCGCCTGCCACGGCAGCTCGGGGATCGCGCAGAATCTCCACTCCGTTGCCCGCTTCCGCGAGAATCGCAGGGTCGGGCGCGTCCCCTTCGGGACAGGCGATGCGCAGTGTGAAGTCAAACCGTTCGGCGGCATGCACGTAGGATTGGCAGACATTGTTGCCGTCCCCCAACCAGGCCACGGTTCGGCCGACAATCGACCCACGATGCTCCTCGTAGGTCTGCATATCCGCAAGCAACTGGCAGGGATGATGCAGGTCTGTCAGGGCATTGATGACCGGAACCCGGGAATGGGCGGCAAAGGTTTCAACCATGTCATGGCGGTGCGCGCGGATCATCACCGCATCCACCATGGCGGAAATCACCCGGGCGGTGTCCGCGACAGGTTCGCCGCGTCCAAGCTGGCTGTCGCGCGGCGACAGGAACAAGGCATGACCACCGAGCTGGGTCATGCCCGTCTCGAAGGAAACCCGCGTGCGGGTGGAGGCCTTTTCGAAAATCATGGCCAGGGTCTTGTGCTGCAGGGGCAGATGGGTTTCGCCCCGACGGTGCATGGCCTTGAGCGCGTGGGCGCGGCTCAGCAGCGCCTTGAGTTCATCAGCCGAAAAGTCCAACAGGGTCAGAAAATGGCGAACTGTCACGAAAAGTCATCCTTGACTGGGCAAGCGGTCCAGGGCACGCCGCAGGCGCGGGACCAGATGGTGGGTGTGGGTTTCTTCCCAGATCAGCGGTGGCAACAGCCGGATCACCCGTTCGGCAGTGACATTGATCAGGATCCCTTCTTCCAGCGCCAAGGCCGGAA
>JBATEM010000086.1:0-1596 GCA_049664005.1 Candidatus Macondimonas sp. | reverse complement strand
CGCTGGGCCTGACCGCAAGCGAACAACAGCGCCGGATTATCCCGCGCCCGTTGCGCCTGCTGCATCCAATAGAGCACATAGCGTCCCGCCCGCCAGGGCTGGCCATTGAGGCGGTGCACCCGGTCGGGATGAATGAACGGGGTTTGTTCCGGGAACACACTCAAGCCGGCGCGGATGTCGGCTGCTTGATGGGATAAAACCGCGTCGTCATGCGTTCAACGAAATGGATCAGATTGGCATGCGCCGTGATCGCCTCTTTGACCGGCGCGTCGACTGGAAAAGCCAGCATCCCGGCCAGAAAGGCATGCGCCACCGCATCCAGGGTGCGGGGTTGTTCGCCGAGGAAGTAGGGTCGTGCGCCCAACAGGATCGCCAGCGCCTCCACATCCTCCGCGCCCAGGCTCTGGATCTCCGGCAGATCATGGCGCCCGAGGCCCTGCCCACGCAGGTCGCGCCGCAGGCTGCGCCGCACCAGCAACGGCACCAGATCGCGCAGCGGACGCGGCAGAGCGCCAAAAAACACCTCCCGCGTCACGCTCCAGCCCTGGGGATCGATCCAGCGACTGTGCAGCATCACCCAGTAGAAATGATCCTCCAGCATGCGCGTCACAGCCGTGGACAGCGCGCGCTGTGGCGGGGTCAGGCCGGCGTCGGGATCAACACCGTATTGGGCACGCAAATAGTCCAGAATCAGATGCGAGTCGCCCAGCAGCACCCCGTCATCCTCGATATAGGGCAGCTTGCCCTTGGGCGCCTTGCGCGGATCGCCGGGCAAGGCCTGGTAGGGCAGGCCGGTCATGCGCAGCCAGGTTTCCAGCTTCATGCAGAACGGACTGGCATTGGGCAGGCCATAGGCCGGTGGAAACTGGTAAAGCCGAATCATGCGGCGCCTCCTTTGCGAGCCTCATCTCTGCGGCGTTATAGCCCACTCGCCGCCTCGCCACCATCATCCTGCGGGATAAAAAAATCCCGGCGGAGCCGGGATCAAAGGTGCCATGAAGCATCCGGAAGCAAAGACATCAATTCCTTGATGAATCGATCGATTGCAGCAAAATTAAACGGCCGGCTGCTCCAGTCCGTGATCGCTGAGCGGTGCTGTTTGGCTGGCGGACAGGGTCAGGCGCGCGCAGCCATAGAGCATCCCCGCCACCACCAGGTAGCCGAAGGCAACGGTCGGGCTCTGCGCCAGGCCGATCGCCTCGCTGTGCATGAAGCCGAAGAAGGTCATTACGGAGCCGGCCAGCGCGAAGCCCGCCGCCCGACCATAGGCGCGGTCGATGATGCAGGCCGTGACGGCCGCCAGGATCAGGCTGGTCAGGATGGCGCCGCTGCCGAGCAGTTCTAGGCCGTGGTAGAGCACCCCGCTGCCGGCCAGCTTGTCGATGCCGACGGCGGCGGCGTTGGTGCCGGCGGCGCCCAGCGCGTTGTCGATCATCAGCTTGCCCCAACCGGCCACCTGGGGAATCAGCGACAGGATGATGGCCGGGGCGTGGTTCTTGGGGGTTTCCTGGAAGGCCTGGGCGCCGATCAGCATGCCGATGTAGAGCAGGATCGGCGAGATGGCCACCACCGGAATCAGCGCCATCATCACCGCCA
>JBATEM010000085.1:0-4248 GCA_049664005.1 Candidatus Macondimonas sp. | reverse complement strand
GCGGAAGCCCACCGGGTCGGCGGTTGGCGCACTGACTGGCGCAGCGGGCAGGTCGGCGTAGCGGGCGCGCCGCAGGTCCTGGTGGATGTCGATGTGCTGCTCAAGGGCAAACGCGGCGTCCAGCACGCGCTCGACCGCCTCCATGCCGTGCTGTTCGATGGCCTCGGTGATGCGTTGGGCGTGATTGGCGGCCTGTTCGACGATGTGATAGCCGGCCTGCTCCTGCACGCGCCGGAACAACAGGTTGTTCTTGCTGAAGTCGGCGTGGCCCAGCACATGGGCGGTGACCAGGATGTTCTCGGTTTCCCGGTTGGTGTCCGCCAGATAGGCATGCCCCGGATTGCCGGGGATCACCACCTCGAAGATATGGGAATGGCCCATGCGGTGCTGGATCAATTGATAGATGTAGCGCACCCCGAAAGACCAGTGGGGCATGCGCACCGGCAGGCCATAGACCGCCACTTCCATCATGAAGCTGGGGGGCACCTGCTCGAATTGCACCGGAAAATAGTCCAGACCATAGGATTGGGCGAGGGCTTCGATTTCGACTTGATAGCTCAGGGGACGATAACTCATGGCGCGCACCTCCCTCAGGCGGCTTGGGAATGGACGCCGAAGAAGGTGCGGATCGCCTCCCAGATGTCTTCTTCCTGAGTCAGGGAGAAGCGCGCCCCTTGCTGGGGGTCGGGAATGGCTTCATCGAAGACCCGTGAGGTTTCCAGGTAGCGCTGCATCGGGCTGGGTGAGGCGACTTCCACATAGCCGCAGTAATTGGCCAGATTCGCCAACTGCTTCAGACTTTCCACGGCATGGGGGTGATCATCCTGGAAATTCTCCCCGTCGGAGGCATAGAAGAAATAAATGTTGTATTGCGCCGGCGGGTAGCGGTCCTGGATGATCTCCAGCGCCTTGCGGTAGCAGGTGGAGGCCACGGTGCCGCCCTGGCCGCTGACCTGGAAGAATTCTTCTTCACTGAATTCCCAGGCCTCCACGGTATGACCGATAAACACGGCTTCCAACTGGCTGTAGCGCCGCCGGACGCCCTGCAACGCCCAGAAAAAGAAGGTCTTGGCCAACACCCGTTCCCGCTCACCCATGGAGCTGGAAGCGTCCAGGCCGAACAGGACCACGGCCTGCGTGTTGGGTTTGGGCCGCTTCTTGAGCTGGCGATAGCGCAGATCATCGTTGGTGAAGGGGGCTGCCGGCGCCGGCTGCACGGCCCGCCGCTTGATGGCTTCCTTCATGGTGCGGCGACGATCCAGGCGGGCGCGGGCGCCGCGTTTGTCCCAGCCTTCCCGTGCCCACTCCTCTTCGTTCAGGACGCTGCTGGCGCGGGGCTCCAACTCGGGCAGTTTCAGCTCTTCCCAGATCCAGTCGACGATTTCATCGACCTTCATTTCCACCACGAATTCCACGCCGCCCTGGTCGTTGCCGCCGCCCGATTCCTCGCCGGTGCCCGGCTGGGGGGCGGGCGAGCCGAGCGTGTCCCCGGGCTTGACCTTGCCTTGGCCGACCCCGGATTGCTCCTGGTCGCGGCTGAGCTTGAAGCGGTGGTGTTCGAGGAAACGCACCGGCATGCGCACACGCCGGTTTGCATCGGTGGACAGGATGTCGGCCTCGGCAATCAGGCGCGGCAATTGTTCCCGTACCGAGGCCCGGATTTTGGCGTTATGCCGCAACCAGTCGCGGGCGCCCCGGGAAAAGAGGTCATACCAAAGATGCTCATGATGGTCGGGCATGGAACTCCCCCGTTGGTTTTGGCCGCCGGGTCCTCCTGAGTGGCTGGGTGGACGGTTCGCGCTGATTTTCCGTGTCGGGTGATCCTTGTTTCTCAGCTATACCCATTCAAGAAACAGGCCATTGTGCGCGGCCTTATTCTTGGGACAAGAGGGTGGTGACGTAGTTCAAGGCCTCCTCGGCACTGTAGTCGTCGTAGCCATATTCGGCCACCAGCCGCGCCTGGACCGTGGTGATCTTCTTGCGCGCCTCGTCATCCGGTCGGGTCGTCGAACTCACCAGCCGCAGCACATCGCGGCGTTCCTCGAACAGGTATTGCTCGATGGCCTCGTGCAGGCGCGCGTGGCTGTCGAGGGTGAACTTGTCACCCTGTTTGTAGGCCACCATCGCCTTGCGCACCACTTCCTGGCGGAAGGATTCCTTGCCCGAATCGGAGATCTTGATCTTCTCCTCCACCTGACGCAGGAAGCGTTCGTCGGGCTTGCGCTTCTCGCCGGTGACCGGGTCGGTGACCTCGCGCCGGTCCAGCATGGCTTCCACCTCGTCGAGGTATTTGTCGAGCAGGCCCTGGGCTTCCTGCTCGAAGGAGGCGAACAGGGCCTTGTGGACGTCCTGCTTGACCCAGCGGTTGTAGAAATCCTTGCGCGCGCTGACCAGGAAATCGATCCAGCGCCGTTTCTGCTTGGGGTCCATGCGGGCGTCGGAATCGATGGCGTCCTTGATCGCCAACAGCACTTCCATGGTGGTCAGGCTGTACACCTTGTTGCGTACGATGGCGTTGGACAGGGCATTGATGACAAAGCGCGGGCTGACGCCGGAGAGCCCTTCCTCGGGATGATCGGCATGCATGCGCTCCATCTCGCCGCCGCCCATGCCTTCGACATTTTCTCCGGCATACAGGCGGGCTTTTTGCACTGGATCCAGGTTTTCCGTGTCCTCCAGCCGGGTGAGGATGGCGAATACGGCGGCCACCTGCAGGGCGTGGGGATCAATGTGCACATTGTAGAAGGCGCTGGCGCCGGCGATCAGCTTGCGATAGATCTGCGCTTCGTCCCGATAGTCGAGCGTATAGGGAACCTGGACGATGACCATGCGGTCGAGCAGGGCTTCGTTTTCCTTTTCTTGGATGAACTTGTGGAATTCCGCCAGGTTGGTGTGGGCAATGATGGTCTCGTCCAGGTAGATCAAGGGGAAACGGGACACCTTGACGTTTTTTTCCTGGGTCAGGGTCAGCAACAGATAGAGGAATTCCCGTTTCACTTTCAGGATTTCGATCATTTCCAGCATGCCGCGGCTGGCGGCATAGACCGCTCCCGACCAGGACCAGGCGCGTGGATCGCCCTCGTCGCCGATTTCGGCGACCTTGGACAGGTCGACCGAGCCCACCAGGTCGGCGATGTCGGCGGTGGTGGGGTCGTGGGGCGCGTAGGTGCCCACTCCCATGCGATCGGCTTCCGCGAGAAAAATGCGTTCCACCGGGAACTGCATGAAATCGCCTGAGAATTCCCGTTCCAGACGCTCCCGTGTAAAGGGGGAAACCTCGCCGGTGATCTCGATCCCGAAGGTCTCCCGGAACGAGGGGCGCAGGCTATGAGGGATCAGGTTGAGCGGATTGCCGTGCACCGGGCAGCCTTCCAGGGCATAGAGCGCCCCCTCGTCGGTATGGCTGTATTCCTCCAGGCCGCGCTTGATCAGGATGACCAGGCTGGATTTGCCACCTGAGGGTGGGCCCAGCAGCAACAGCAAGCGACGCCCCACTTCGGTGCCGGCGCTCGCCGCCTTGAAGTAGTCCACCACCCGGCCCAGGGCGGCGTCGACGCCGTACAGCTCCTGCTGGAACAGGCCGGTCGGCGGGGAGTCGGGAGACTCGTCCCCGGTCAGCTTGCGATGTTTCCAGCGCAGCATGTCCCACATGTATTGATGGCTGTTGCGGGCCAGCAGATGAGGCGTTGCAGGCAGCACTTCGCCGAGGAATTGCCGCAGGTTGCCGCGCCAGCGGATCGCCTTGTGTTCCCGGGAATAAGCTTCCAGGGAAGCGATCAGGGCGCGTGAATCAGGTTCGGTGGGCTTGCTTGGCATACAGGGTCTCCTGGCGCGGGCATGCCGTAATGGCATGGCCTGTTGGATGCTTGATCTGCTGGGATGTTCCGAAAATTCAAAGGATCAATGCACTGTTTTGGTGCGAAATGATCCGGATCCAGATACCCATGGCAGTGACCTCATTCACAACATCGACTGGGGCGGCGTGGGGTTGAGCCGCAGCTTCGTTCCCGTATCCCCGGCAGCGTGTTTGGCGCCGGAAAAGTGCATGTGGAGACGATCCCTACGGTCTGAAAGCAATCTTTGGGCCATGATTCGTGCGACGCAATGAAGGCGCCAGCGGCGATCCTAAAGATCCGCCCCTGGGCGCCCGCTAACCTGTCCAAGCGTCACCGTTTGGTGGGTAAGGCGCGCGGATTGGACAAACCCATGGAAACGCAAAATCTCGACCGTAAGCGCCGTGTGGCCCGC
>JBATEM010000084.1:0-5343 GCA_049664005.1 Candidatus Macondimonas sp. | reverse complement strand
GGATCTGTCTGCGGGGTTTCATTTTGAAGCGCTGTCGGCTCTGGTGCGGGGTGAGTTGGATCTGGTCATCACCGGCGATCCCCAGCCCCTGCCGGGCGTGACCTATCTGCCGCTGTTCCGGCATGAGGTGGTGGTGGCCGTGGCTGCGGACCATCCCCTGATCCGCAAGGCCTACATCGAGCCGGCTGATCTGGCGGGGGAAACCGTGGTCACCTATCCCGTGGATCGGGAGCGGTTGGATATTTTCCGTCACTTTCTGGACCCGGCAGGGATTGTGCCGGTGGGCGTCCGCACGGCGGCGCTCACGGTGATGATCCTGCAACTGGTCGCCAGCCATCGGGGCGTGGCCATGCTGCCCCATTGGGCGCTTGCGGAAGCGCCGGCAGGGGAGGTGATCGGGATTCGGGTTGGCCGGCAGGGCAAGTTTGGTGTGCTTTATGCCGCAATGACCACAGAAGGCAGCCAAATTCCTTACATGCAGGCCTTTGTGCAGGCGGCGCGGGAAGTCTCGTTCGCAACGCTAACCGGAATCACGCCCGTGGGCTGAGCGATCCGGCTTGTTTCTGTGAGAATGGCACTGCTTGTGTCTGGTTCTGGTCTCAGTGCGGCGCAGCTTTCTTCGGGCGGCCAGAGTGGCCGGCTGGGTAAAGACGGCAGTGGTTGCTCTCACGGTAAGGCCCTGAGAGACGGCGCAAAATGCGACAGGGACCCGTAGGCCCCTGTCTTGTTGTGAATGTGGTTATGGGTTAAGGCGCTGGGGGGGTCGTCCAGCTGAACGAGAAACCACGACCCTTGCTTCGGCCACCGCCATAGACAAAGCCGGCACCCGAAGTCTCGCTGGTATAGCTGACGTCCCGGTATTTTGTTTTGGAAGGACCCTTCGACAGGCTGCCGCCGGTGGGATCCATAGTGAAATGCAAACCCTTGATCTTGTCCTTGCCAATATCAATGGAAATCGCCTGACCCGTGATCTGGGACAGATCAGCGTAGGAGATGGACTGCATTTCCGCGTGGGCGGCCACAGGAATCAAGCCTGCGACGAGCATTAAACAGCTGATTTTAAGGATGTTTTTCATTTTGCGTTCCTTTTTTATGCTTTATGTGGCTAGCGATGCGACCCCCAAGCGCGTGTCAGCCAATCGAGGGCAATGAAAGTGCATGGTTATGCCCCTTCATCCCTGCTATCGACACGGAAGCAGAGAACTTGAGCACAAAAAAAGCGCCGGTTGTGCCGGCGCTTTCTTGGAGGTGAGTCCCTAGACTTGATAAGCCTCAGGCTTCAGCACCTTGGACATTCAAGGTGGTCAATTCACGCACCCGCTGCAGGATCTGGATCATCAGGCCGCCGATGGCGAACAGGCCCCAGCCTAGGAACACGAAGCCCCAGTGGATGGGAGCCGCGAACAGTTCTTCGGCGTAGAAGAAGGTATGGCCCCATTCGTTCAGGCCCAGGTTGGGCATGATCAACACCGGCGCCGCGGCAATCAAGGCCATGGGCACGGAAACACGATTGGTGAAGTAGGGCACCCGAGTGTGCAGCAGGATGAAGCCCAAGACCGCGCCCACTGCACCCAACGGAATGGCAAAGTAGAACAGGCCGATATGGGTGGGCGTGAAGTCGGTGTCGCGCACGGTGACCTGGTGCCAGGCAGCGTCGGCTTCGACATAAAGACCCAAGATGGCGACCAGAATCACGCTACCCACGGCGGCAAAGGCCAGGATGGCGTAGTAGATCATGAGTTCGCGCTGGGGCGTCATGACGGGATTGGCCGGCCGGGTGAACCACAACAAGGGGACACCCACCACACCGATGAGGGTGATGATGGTCATCTGGATGTAGAACAGGTTCATCCAGTAGGTTTGGAATTCAGGTTCGAAGTAATCCAGCCCTACAGTGAACGAGTAGGTCTGCTGGTACCAGCGGTAGACGCCAAAAAGCACGGAAGCCAAGGCAACACCGACGAAAGCGGCCATCCACGGCATCCGCGGGGGGCGGGTTTCATCCTGAGCCAGTCCCAGCAAGGACATGACCCGTTGCAGTATGCCTTGTGAGCCTTGTGGCGCGGCCTGGGGTTTGGTGACGGCGTTCATCGATCTATGCTCCTCATGGATACTCATGGATACCAACTACGTTCCCAATGGATAATCGTCTTCATCTTGAAGGGATGATGGTCCTTGAACGATGGTTCAATATAGCGCGACCCATGATCTGGGTCAATGCCGCGGATGGCCAATACGAGCCAGGCATCCCTGCCGATGGGTAACGACCTCTCACCGAGTGCTGCCGTTACTGCTGCTGATGCCCGGCTTGTCACATTGTTGTCATGCTTTCCTGCGCATGATGCCGCGGCCCACTTGGCTTGCGTTGATCCTGTCCACACTCGCCTTTAGGACATAACGTGCCTTCCAGAAAACCCGCTGCCGCATCAGGCGCCCTATCTCTGCACTTCAAAAAATTTCTCCAACAGGGTCGCGGAATTGCCTCCCTCGCGCCATCGAGCCGCAAATTGGCCATTGCGGCCTGCCGTGGCATCCTGCCCCATCAACCCCAAACCATCGTCGAACTGGGCGCGGGGCTGGGGCCCATCACGGCCCATGCAGCGCAACGCATGCATCCGGACAGCCGGCTCATCGCGATCGAGCGGGACCCGGATTTTGCTGCCTATACCCGGCGTGTGGTCCCCCGCGCTGAAGTCATTGTGGGGGATGCCGGTGACATTGCGATCCTGCTCGCCGAGCGTCAAGTCACTCAGGTCGATTTGGTGATCAATGGATTGCCGACGCCCAGCCTTCCCGAACCGGTCAAACGCAAGATCTTCGAGTGGATGGCCAAGCTGCCCGACACCGTCCTTATGAGTCAGTTGACTGTCATGCCTTGGGTTTATCTGCCCATGTATCGTCACCTGTTTGATCGGGTGCACTTTGATCTGGTGCTCGCCAATGTGCCGCCAGGCGGGGTCTATCACTGCCATGGCCTGCGGCCGGAATACGCAGCCTGGCTCTGAAGGCTTGGCAAGGCGCGCGCCGGAAATCTGCTCCGAAATCAGGCTGCCGGGATGATTGCCACGTCCATCAGGCTACGCTGATCGACCGCCCCACGGCCAGCACCCCTGACCGCAATCCAAAAACATTGATCCAGATCACGCGAATCACTTGAACGATCGGAATGTTTGGCCTAACTTGATTCATATCGATGAAAACCCCGATCAACTTCAGGGGGTTTTGGCCGATACCCTGGGTGGGGAAAACGCTTTTTGTTCGAGCCATCAGGGTCTGCAATCCGCATTGTCTATAGTCTATCAGGCAACCAAAATTTCGATGAGGAGACCGTTCATGAACACCCGCACCCTTACGCAGAGCCCTCCAGTGGGCATAGGCCAACGATTAAGCCAATGGCTTGGGTTGGCTGACGATGAAACCCGTGCCCCGCAAATGCCGTGGCGCTTTGCCATTATCGGCACCTTACTCGTTTGCGCCGTGCTTTCCGTGTATCGCTGGTATCAACAAAATTACTCCTTTACGGTCGGCCTCGATTACTTCGAAGAAGACTTCCAGACCTACTGGATGAGCCTGTTCTATATTCAGATGAGTCTGATCACCCTTGCCGGGGCGATCGGTGTGCCATTGATCTGGTTCACGCGACCCGCCAATCCCACCATGACCGCCCGCCAAGAACTGCGCGTGTATTATCTCATTCTGGCATTTGCTGCGGTCGCCAGCGTCGTGGTGGTCGGAGCGCTGGGCCTGTTCGTGGAAGCCGATGCCGCCTGGCATCAGGTCACGGTCCGCGATACAGACTTCACGCCGACCCATATCGGGTTGTTCTATTTCGTGATTCCTGCCGGACTGGTGGGTGGCATCCTGGGGTTCATCTGGCTGCATACCCGAGTGCCTTATTTCGTTAACCGCGTCTCCATGCCGCTGGGCATCATGGTCGGTGGATTTATCCTGATCATGCCCAACCTGGGCTTCAATGAGTGGGGCCACACCTTCTTCTATGCCGAAGAACTGTTCGCGGCGCCCATCCACTGGGGCTTCGTCGTTCTCGGCTGGGCCTTGTTCGCCATCGGCGGCTGGGTGTTGCAGATCATGAACCGCATCCGCGAACTTACAGCCGTGGATTCGGATACGGTCATCTCCCGGAGCGCCTAAGTCACGGCGGGGGCCCTGCCGCCTATCGTCGTTATCTCTCACAAAAACCGGGCCATCACGGCCCGGTTTTTTTGCGTTTTTGGATGATCCTCATTCCGTTTCAGTCATGCTAGGATTCCGCCCACGCCGTAGCGCAGGCCCCCACGGGCAGGCGTTTGAGCGTCCTACGCCTTCATCCCTTGCAGGAGATTTGCTACATCATGGACATTCAACTCACGGAAGAGGATCTGGCTTTCCAACAGGAAGTGCGGGATTTTCTTGGTCAATACGCCCCCAAGAACAGCAGCGAGCTGTGGAGCAAGCGCAACGACTGGTTCAAGGCCCTGAAGGAAAAGGGCTGGGATTGCCCCAAATGGCCGGTCGAATTCGGCGGTCCGGGCTGGAGTCCGGTGCAGCACTACATCTGGGACAAGGAAACCTGCGCCTACAGCCTGCCCCCTGAATTGCCCTTCGGCAAGGTGATGCTGGCCCCGATCCTGATGCGTTATGGCTCCAAGGAACAGATTGAGCGCTTCCTGCCGGACATCCGGGACAACAAGGTCAACTGGTGCCAGGGCTATTCCGAACCAGGCGCTGGCTCGGATCTTGCCTCCCTCAAGACCAAGGCCGAACTGTCCGCTGACGGCAAAGAATATACGGTCAACGGCACCAAGATCTGGACCACCATGGGCCACATGGCGCAGTGGATGTTCTGTCTGACCCGCACCCAGAACACCGGCGTACGCCAGGAGGGCATCACTTTCCTGCTGATCAACATGAAGACCCCCGGCATCGTCGTCAAACCGATCTTCACGCTGGGCGGCAGCCACCATGTGAATCAGGTGTTCTTCGACAACGTCAAGGTGCCGGTGGAAAACCGCATCGGCGAAGAAGGCAAGGGCTGGACCTACGCCAAGGGCCTGCTGCAGCACGAACGCAGTGGTATCGCTGGCATCAGCCGCACCATCGTCGCACTCGACAAGCTCAAGAAAAACGCCCGCGCCGTGCCCGATGGCGACCGGACCCTGCTGGATGACCGCGCCTTTGTGACCCGTATCGCCGAAACGGAGATCGAGCTGCGCGCGCTGGAGTTCGCCGAGCTGCGCAGCCTGGCCGACGCCCAGCACACCGGCGAGCCCGGCACGGCCTCGTCCATCCTCAAGCTCAAGGGCACCGAGATGCAGCAGCGCATGCAGGAGCTCACCATCGAGG
>JBATEM010000083.1:0-7710 GCA_049664005.1 Candidatus Macondimonas sp. | reverse complement strand
GGCCTGGTGTCATCCGGTGCTGTATCGGCGCATCGAGGCGGCCAAGGCCGAGCGGCCCGATCTCAGTCTGGTGGTGATCGATCCGCGCCGCACCGCCAGTTGCGATCTGGCAGGCTTGCATTTGCCCGTCCGGCCCGGCACCGACGTTTTGCTCTTCAATGGTCTGCTGGCGCATCTGGCGCGGGAGGGCAGAGCGGATTTTGCCTTTCTCGAAGCCCATGCCAGCGGCTATGCCGCCACGCTAGCCGCTGCCCGTGACGACGCGCCATCGATTCCGGCGGTGGCTGCCGGGTGTGGTGTCCCCGAGGAGGACGTCGCCGCGTTTTTCCGTTTGTTCGCACGCACCGAGCGGGTGGTCACCCTGTTTTCGCAAGGCGTGAATCAATCCTCCGCCGGCACCGACAAGGTCAACGCCATCATCAACTGCCACCTGTTCACCGGCCGCATTGGTCGGACCGGCATGGGTCCCTTTTCCATCACCGGCCAGCCCAATGCCATGGGCGGGCGCGAAGTGGGCGGCCTGGCCAACCAGCTTGCCGCCCACCTGGACCTGGAATCTCCCGAACATCAGGCGATTGTGCAGCGTTTCTGGGAGAGTCCGGTCATCGCGCGCCAGCCGGGCTTGAAAGCCGTGGAATTGTTCGAGGCGGTAGGCGAGGGGCGCATCAAGGCGCTGTGGATCATGGCCACCAATCCGGTGGTGAGCCTGCCTGACGCCGACCGGGTCAAGGATGCCTTGCGGCGCTGTCCGTTGGTGGTGGTCTCGGACATGTGTGAGACCGATACCACCGCCTTGGGGCATGTGGTGCTGCCAGCCGCGACCTGGGGTGAGCGCGAAGGCACGGTAACCAATTCCGAACGCTGTATCTCGCGCCAGCGCGCCTTTCTGGACGCACCGGGGGAAGCCCGGCCTGATTGGTGGGTAGTCCAGGAGGTGGCGCGCCGCATGGGGTTCGGCGCTGGCTTCAACTACACCGGGTCGGGGGATGTTTTTCGCGAGCACGCGCGGCTGTCGGCCTTTGAGAATGCGGGCACGCGGGACTTCGACCTCTCCGGACTCGCTGATATGGACAGCGCGGCGTATGAAACGCTGGATCCGATATGCTGGCCGGTACGCACGGCGGGCATCGGCACCGACCGCATGTTCGCCGATGGGCGCTTCTACACCCCTAATGCGCGGGCTCGATTGGTGCCGGTGCGTTATCGCACGCCCGTTCATGCGCCGGATACCGACTACCCACTGGTGCTCAACACCGGCCGCATCCGCGACCAATGGCACACCATGACCCGTACCGGTCGCTCGCCGCGCCTGTCGACTCATCTCACCGAGCCCTATGCCGAGCTGCATCCGCGCGATGCCGCGGTGCTGGGGATTGCCGATCGGCGTTTGGTGCATCTCGAAACCCCGTGGGGACGGATGCTGGCGCGCGCGCGCCTCACCGGCGACCAACGTCCCGGCACGGTGTTCGTGCCGATGCACTGGAACGATGTGTTTGCCGGCAATGGCCGGGTGGATGCCTTGGTCAATCCGGTGGTGGATCCCATTTCCGGCGAACCGGAATTCAAGCATACCCCGGTCCGGATCAGCGCTTATGCCTGTGCCTGGCAGGGATTTGCATTGGTTCGAGGCGATCTGGAGACGATCGGCGTCGATTACTGGGTGCGTTCAACGGGCACCCGCTGCTCACGCTATGAACTGGCCGACACCGCCATGCCGGGCGACTGGTCGGCCTGGGCCATGACCCGCCTGGGCCACGCGGAGGCGGATGAATGGCTGGAGTTCCAGGATGCGGGGGCCGGCCGTTACCGCGCCGCGTTGATCCGCGCCGGGCGACTGGAGAGCTGTTTGTTCGTCAGTCGGGACGGCAACCTGCCGGCGCGTCAATGGCTGGAGGGCCTGTTTGACGCATCGGAACTGGATGCCGCAGCGCGCATGAGCCTGCTGGCGGGACGTTCGCCGGCGGCGGGGGAGGATCAGGGCGAGATTGTCTGTTCCTGTTTCCAGGTGGGGCGCAACCGATTGCTCAAGGCCATCACCCAGGGCGAGGCGGTGACGCTGGAAGCCATCGGCCAGAAGCTCCAGGCCGGCACCGGTTGTGGTTCCTGTGTGCCCGAATTGAAACGGCTGCTGGCCGGCAGCTGAACAACGGGCGCGCTGTTGTGGGTTCTTTGGACGTGGTCAACACGCCAAGCTGCAGATGAGACGCGATGTCCGTCTGCGCTGAAAGGTGTAGCGGCCATCGTTAAACCACGGTGTAAAAATTTACCGCAGCCATCCACTGCGGCGGAATGACAGCAGCATGCCCACCGCAATGACGAGCATCACCCCCAATACAACGGGATAGCCGTAAGTCGTGCGGATTTCCGGCATGGCCCAAAAGCTCTTGTCATTGGCAACAAAGTTCATGCCGTATATACCGGCGATAAACGTCAATGGCATGAAGATCGTGGTGATGACGGTCAGAATCCGCATGATATCGTTCAATCGATGGCTCATGCTGGAGAGGTAGACATCCAGCATAGAAGCGGTGATGTCGCGGTAGCTTTCGATGAGATCGATGATCTGCACGGCGTGGTCATGGGCGTCGCGGAAATAGCCCAGGGTTTCGGGATGCAGCAGTTCCAAATCGTTGCGCATCATCTGCGAAAGGAGATCCCGGGCCGGCCACAATTGGCGGCGTAGCAGAATCAATTCGCGCTTGAGCAGATGCAATTGACCGAGCATGTCGCGATTGGGCCGGTCCAGCAGTTCCACTTCCAGGGTTTCGATGGTTTCCCCAAGGGTCTCCAGAACCGGATAGGCCTGATCCACGACGGTATCGATGAGCGTATAAAACAGAAAATCCGCGCCCAGCTGACGCAAGCGTCCACCACCGTTCTGCAGCCGCTTGCGTACCTCGACGAAAGGATCATTGGCGCCTTCGCAGACACTGATCACAAAATTCTTCCCCAGGAACAGGCTGATGTCGGCGACGTGCAGATCGTCCCTCACCAGAACGGGCATGCCCAGCACCACGAACAGGTTTTGATCGTATTGGTCGATCTTGGGCCGTTGCCCGACGTTGGCGACGTCCTCCAGAGCCAAGGGGTGGAGGCCGAAACGCCTGCCCAGTTGATTCAGTTGACGCGCATCAGGCGTTCCCTGGACATGCACCCACAACCGCCCCCCTTCCTTCGGCTCGGGAAGCCTTTCCAGGGCGGTTTTGGGAAGCAGATGCGTTTCCTGGGCGTCATAGAGCATCACCGTGATCCGGACCGCATTTCCTGTATAGGCGTGCTCGGTGAGGGTGCCCGGTGCGGTTCCTGGGGGGTGGTAGCGTTTCTTGAACAATCGAGCCATGGGAATCCCTCATCGCAATTCACAGCAGTCGCTGCACCCTGATCACAAATACAGCATTTGATGCGATGGCGCGCGCCCAGCGTACCTTCCACAAACAATAGCTGGCGTCTTCCAGTTAAAAGTCAGGGGGTACTTAATTCTTCTCCGGAATGGCGATTGTCTGGCACGCGATCTGATTCCGGGTTCACCGCCGAGCGATATAAGCGACCACGATAGCGCACAGCACGCAAACGGGGCGCTCCCACCCGCGTGAACGCTGCCGGATCAATGGTGAACTCGCCTTGCTCCAGCCTGAGCCCCAGCAAACCATAGGCGGTCCAGAGCATGCGCGCGGCAGCGCCGGTATAACCCGTCCACCCGCCGCGGCCGTCATGACCCGCACCCCAATACACATCCGCGGCCTGTTGGTAAGGCGGCAGCCCATGGCGCGCGGGATCCTTGTTCATTGGTGACAGCTTCTGCCACAGCGACCAGGCGCGTTGATGCCAATGATCGGCGCGTGGACCGTCGCCAGCACTCCCAGCCTGAGTAGACACGGTGAGCGCCGCATCGACCAGCCAGGTGGCGCCATGGCTGTATTGGCCCCCATTTTCGCGCACACCCGGTGGATACAATGCGATCCGCCCGGGGTAAGGCTTACTGTCGCCGTCAAAAACCTCATCCAGCAGACGGATCAGATTGGGCTGTTCCAATCCGGCCAGACCCGCCGTCAAGGCCGCCTCCGCTCGTGCAGCGTCCGTCGCGCCCGAAATCGCCGGCCAGGAGGCCATCAGTGCGCTCAACGGCGCAAACGGCTCGCCTTGATCGCTGGTCGCGCGCAGGAAACGATCGCCCAGCCAGCAGGCATCAATTGCCGCGCGTAACCGTCTGGCTGCTTCGAGATCCCGTTGTTCGCCCTGCATGCCTTCGACACGCCGCGTCAGGGGCGCAAACCGCCGCAAGACATCGTGCAGGAACAGCGCCATCCATACGCTTTCGCCACGACCTTTCAAGCCCAGTTGATCGAGCCCATCGTTCCAGTCCCCCGCGCCCATCAAGGGCAAGCCGCGGGGACTGAGGTGGGCCAGGCTGAACGCAATGGCGCGCCGGCAATGGCGATAAAGATTCTCCTGCTCGCGGGACACGCGGGGAACAAAGGCGATGTCCGGCCAACCCTTGGGAATGGGTCGGCCTTCCAGATAGGGCACTTGTGTCTCCAGGGCATCCCAATCGCCCGTGGCCGTGACGTAGTGACTCACCAGGTAGGGCAACCAAAGATGCGGATCACTGGCACGACTGCGCTGACCCAGTCCGATGCTGCCGTCAATTGCCGGGTGCCACCATTTCAGCACATCGCCCTCCGGGAACTGAACCGCGGCATGACGCAGGATCTGCTCGCGCGCAAGCTCCGGCCAGGTCCAGATCAACGGCAGCACGTCCTGTAGCTGATCACGGAAGCCGAAGGCCCCGCTGCGCTGATTTGGTCCCAGCCGACCCCAGAGTCGAGCGGTGAGCACCTGGTAGGGCAGCCAGTCGTTGACCAGTCGATCGAATTCGGGCTGGTCGGTTTCGATGCGCAGTTGGCCGAGGATGTCGGTCCATGCGTCCCGGGTGCGGGCGAGGGACTGCGTGGCGGGTGCGGACTGGCCATAGCGGCCAATCAATCGGGCGGCGTCATCGGTCGTTTTGGCCTGTCCCATCAGCACAACGATTTCTTGTGTGGCCAAAGGCGCAAGCTGGAAAACGCCACTCAGGGCCGCGATGGTTTCTCCGTCCGGCAGCTGATCGTTCTGCGGACAGCCCGTGAGGGCCATGGCAGGGCGGGTGAATTCGCCGGCCGCGCCCCAGAAGGCCCGGCGGTTGAAGGTATGGGCTTCCACCGGCAGATCGATGGCGAGAAAGCCCATGCCGGCATGGAACACCTGTCGCGGCCGGGAGAACAGGCAGGCCCGCAGTTCAGGATCGAAATGCGTCCTGATCTGGCCATGACTGTCTTGCGGCAACTCCGCCAGAGAAAGATGGGCAAAGGCCGTCAGGCGCAGCTTGCGGGGATGCGCCGAGCGATTCTCCACCCGCAGGATCCGCACTTCCACGGGTTCATCCGGCAGCACGGCGATTGTCATGCAAAGGGCCAGATCCGCCCCGGCGCTGGCCAGCACAGCCTGTCCGGGTTCGAAACGCACCTCTTGCGCCGCGTTTTGCCTGAGGGGAATCAAACCCGGCGTCACCAGCGCACCGGTCTCCAGATCAGTCACATACACGGCCTGGGCGCAGGACTGGGCCGGAACGGTGTCCAGGGTAAACGGTGTCAGGGCATTTTGCTGGGCATTGCCCGAAAAAGAGAACTGGGCGCCGTCGTTGCCGATCAAGACGCCATGTCCCTGGCGATTGGCCAGCACATGAGTCCACGGGCGCGGCGTGACCGGTCCCATTGCAAAGCCGCGACCGTCCAGCGTGAAACCAAATCGCGGGTCAAGGCCGGGGCGGGGCAAAATGCGGCGCGGCGGGCGCGCATCCATTGCCTCCTGCGATGGAAGGGGGGCAGGGGACGGAAATGCGTGGGCGATCGCGGCAAGGGCGGCAGTTTCGGAGTCGGCCCAACCTTCGATCCAGGCCAACTCGAGGCTGTCCGTCGCGGCGAGATCCACCTCCACCTGCAACGCGGCCGCAGGATCGAAGGGGTACAGCAAGCCCTCATCACCGATTCCGCGCAGTGCCTGGCCCGTCAAAGCCTGAGGCGCGGCGAGGGTGCCGAGACCCAGGAAACGGCTGCGATCATCCTCATAGCCCACCAGGTGGACGCGATCACTTGGCTTGACAGCGACAAAGGCACAGCCCGGCGGATGCCGGTTGGGATGCTCGCCACCCAGCAGGCGATTATGGGCGAGCAGGGCAGCGCGGTCGCGGATAAACCGCACACCGATGTGAATGGCATTGAAATCGGGACGACGCAGGTAAACGTCCGGTCGATTGAGCGCCCATTCCAAGTAGCTGGTGATCCGCAACCGCCGCGCGCGCCCGGCGTTTTGAGAAAGATGAATCCGCCAGAGCATGGCTTCGCCGTGTGCGACTGGGTGGACCTCGATGCGCGCATTGAGTCCATCCGCCCCGTCCTGCGTCAGGACAACCGTTCCAGCGGGTGTGCACTGGGCGGTACGCGTGCCCATCGGCCCGGCTCGGAGCAGATCGACCGGGGGCGAGAAAGCGCCTGTTGCGGGCAGCGATTCCTGCAGAAAGAACATCCGCCCATGAGGCAGGGACGGATCCGGATTGCGCCTGGAGAAATCGAGACCGTCTCCACTTCTCGTATGGACGAGGCTGTGACTATTGCCATCGGCACTGATCTCCAGCTGGTAACGCCCGCTGTTCAATCGGGCCAGTACGGGGACACTGGCCTGGCGAGTCCGATGCAAGCGCCTCAAGAGCCAAATCAGCAGGAAGAAACCACCAACGCCAACGGTGATGTAAATCCCCAGCAGCAACTGTGCAGCCGGGAGCACGGGCGCATCCGGAGAGGCCGCGAGGCGCTGCGATTCCTGCCAGACGAAATCCCATTCCCCCCCGCGCGGAATATAGAACGGCAGCAGCAATGGCGCCCAGGTGGCAAAACGGCGGATGCCTTCGGGTATCACCGGGGTGGGTGCGGCATGACCCAGCCAGCGCGCCAAACGGGCTTCGAGCCGGTCCACGCCGATGAACGACAGATTGACCAAGGTGGCGACCCGCAGGCCCATGTGATCGAACCAGATCAGGATGCGCAGCCAACCAAAGGCCATCAGGCCCAGGAAGGTCTCCAGACTCCAGCGCTGAAACGCCGCCTCGTCCAGGCGCAGGCTCTGCACCGTGGCCAGCCCGGTGCGCAACGCGCCGTCCTGGTTGTACCAGACGGGATTGGGGGCCATCTTGAGGAAAGTCTGGATGATGGGCGCCATCCACAGCCCCCAGCGTTGCACCCGCACCGCCTGGGTCACCACGCCGGCCAGCCCGTCGCGGGTGAACAGATGGCGCAGCGGTTCGAGGCTGCGCTGAAAGACCGCGGTCAGCACGATCAGGTTGATGCTGAACAGTGGCGCGGCGATGGACCAGTTGATGACACCCGCCAGCGAATCGCCATAGAACTGCTTGAGCCCACCCGATACCGTACCCAGATCGATGGCACCCCAGCGGCTGAACAGCGGGTAGGTGACGTAGTCGTATACCGGCTGACCCGCGGCGGGACCATGGATCAGGGCGTAGCGCAGCAGCTTCCCGCCCACCACTTGCAGTTGCGCGGCATCGAAATACCAGGCCAGCATGCCGCCCACACCGCCGCCCAGCAGTCCAGCGAAGGCATAGGCCCGCCTGGTGTCCAGACGCTGCCGCCGGCCGCGCAGGCGCGCCACTCCGTCCGC
>JBATEM010000082.1:0-1590 GCA_049664005.1 Candidatus Macondimonas sp. | reverse complement strand
GCGGCTCGCGCACCGGGGAGGGAACGCCCGCGTAGTAGCGCACCGGCCGGACACAGGCATAGAGATCCAGATCCTGGCGCAAGGAGACGTTCAGCGAGCGGAAGCCGCCGCCGACGGGCGTGGTGAGCGGCCCCTTGATGGCCACGCCCAGCTCGCGGATCGCGGCCAGGGTTTCCTCCGGGTAATAATTCCCCTCATACAGTCCAGCGGCTTTCTCACCCAGGAACAGCTCACACCAATGGATCTTGCGGCGACCGCCGTAGACGGTTTCCACTGCCGCATCCCAGATGCGCAGACAGGCACGGGTGATATCTGGGCCGATGCCGTCCCCTTCGATGTAGCCGAGAATCGGCTGGTCGGAAACCTGAGGACGACCGTCCTCGCCGAAGCGAACCTTCTCTCCCTGTTCGGGCAGTTGAATATGACGATAGGACATGGATAGCGCGTCTCCTGGACCGGGGGATCAGCCCGGTGTGTGGAACAATACCGACCCGGAGGGTCCCCCCCGGCCGGTTTCCTTGCTTCCCTCCAGCGGCGGATCAGCGCCGGCAGAGGACAGTATCCGCAGGCTCGATGCGCTCCCTCAACGCAGGGGAACGGGATGACCGAGCCGATAGAATTCGAAGTAATCGCTGAGAATCCGGGCGTGGTCGAAGACCAGCTCCGGCAAGGATGCGCGCGTGAATACGGCGGCTTCGCGGGCATCATCGCCGCCCTGCGGAATGCCCGTGGCATGAGCCACATAGACCACGCTCACGGTCTGTCCACGCGGATCGCGCGCGGGATCGGAATAGCAGCCCAACAGCGCCACCAGACTGACATCGAGCCCGGTTTCCTCGCACGCTTCACGGCAGGCGGCTGCCGTCAACGTTTCACCAATCTCCACGAATCCGCCGGGCAAGGCCCAGCCCAATGGAGCAAAACGGCGCGCCACCAGCACCAGCGACGGCTCCGGCCGGTCGATCAGTTCAATGACCAGATCCACGGCAACGGGGGGCGTGCGCACATCCAACGGCACCGGAGGCTCCTGCGGGGGGCGATCGCCGCAGTATACCCAAACGTCAGGGGGCGAGGCATCTTCACGTGGCGCGGCGTAGCGCCTGCAAGCGGCGGCGCGCCTGCTTGTCCGGGCGCTGGCCCGGATCCGGGGCGGGAGCCAGGCGACGGTTTTCCCGCAGCTGTTCGCGGGCCGTCACACTCTCCGGGGTTTCGCTGTACAGGGCGCATGCCGTGGACGCGGATCCACGGCGGACTTCCAAAGCACACACGGTGACCTCGAAACGCTCCTCTGCGCGCAGGATCTGGAGCTGATCCCCGATCTTGATGCCGTGGGCAGGCTTGGCGCGCTGGCCATTGCAATGCACCTTGCCACCCGCCACCGCCTCGCTGGCCAAGCCGCGACTGCGGAAGAATCGGGCGGCCCACAACCAGCGATCCAGGCGCACCCGAGCGGGCGCCTCGGGTGACTCATGGGTCATGGTCATGACCCGGCGGACGAACCGGCCAGCAGATCGCGCCGGAAGGCCGGCTCGCTGGTGCGCGGATGCAGCCAGATGGCAAAGAACGCAGGCCCGAATGCCGGATCAGCAA
>JBATEM010000081.1:0-5496 GCA_049664005.1 Candidatus Macondimonas sp. | reverse complement strand
CCCCTGGCCCCCGCCGATCTGCGCACGCCATCCTCCTCCGCGCAGGTCACGCCTTTGAACGAACCTGCCGCCGTCTCGCCCGCGCAAGCGTCGCCAGTGGTCTGGCGATCCGACCGCCCGCTGCGCTATACCGTGCGCAAGGGCGACACCCTGTGGGACATCTCTGCACGCTTCCTGCGCGATCCCTGGCGCTGGCCCGAGGTGTGGCACGCCAATCCACAGGTGCGCAATCCACACCGCATCTATCCAGGGGATATCCTCGAGGTGGCCGTGATCAACGGCCAAACCGTGCTGCAGCCCGTCGAGCCTCCGCTGCCTGCCCACCGCCTGTCTCCGGAAGTCAGGCGCGAGCCGCTGGAGGAAGCCATTCCGGCCTTGCCCTATGAGCGCATCGCCCCCTTCCTCACCGAAACCGCGCCGGTGGACATCAAGGCCCTCAAGAAAGCACCTTACCTGCTGGGACCAGTCAACGCTGAACAGCTCATCATGGGCGTCGGAGACCGCGTGTATATCCGTGGCACCGACGCCCCCGCCGGAACAAGCTTCCAGGTGGTTGACAAGCAGGGCGTGGCGCTGAAAAACCCCGATACCGGAAAACCCCTTGGCAACCAGGTGGAAGTTCTGGGCATGATTCGGCTGATCCAGTCGGGCGATCCGGCGGAAGCCGTGATCACCCAAAGCCGGCAGGAAATGCGCGCGGAAAATCGCCTGCTGCCCGCCCCGGAAGCACTCATTACACCCGACCTCTTGCCTCGCGCGCCCGGTCAACCGATTTCGGGTCGGATTCTCCTGCTCTCCAATGCCATTTCCCAAACTGGCCAATACCAATCCGTCACCTTGGGCCTGGGCAGTCGGGAGGGGCTGGAGATCGGTCATGTGCTCACGATTTACCGCAGTGGCATCCGAATTCCAGATCCGGTGCGCGGCGGAAAGGTGGATCTTCCCGAGGAACCCATTGGTGAAGTCCTCGTATTCCGGGTTTTCGAAGGTTTCAGCCAGGCACTGATCGTGCGCAGCACCCGCAGCATCTCGGTGGGTGATCGAGTTGCCAATCCGCCATGAGCGGGGACAGAAGCGCCGAGCGGGAACAGGCTGCCGCGCTCGCTCTGCTGCGAATGCCGGGGATTGGCCCCATCACCTTCCAGCGGCTGGTCGCTCATTTCGGCAGTTGCGATGGCGTTCTCAGCGCAGGCGGGCCCGAGTGGGTCCAGGCAGGCTTGCCCGCCGCGATCATGGCTCTGCTGCGCACACCGAACTGGCCCTTGGTCGAAACCGACTTGCGCTGGCTGGAACAACCGGGACACCACCTGCTGCGGTTGGGGGAGCCCGCCTATCCCGCCCTGCTCGCCACCCTGGCAGATGCGCCGCCGCTGTTGTTTGTGCGGGGCGATCCGGAAGCATTGACCCAAGCCGCCCTGGCTGTGGTGGGCAGCCGTAATCCCACCACGGGTGGGCGACGACTGGCCAGCCGTTTTGCGGCGGATCTCACCCGTTGCGGATTGGTGGTGGTCAGTGGTCTGGCGGTCGGCATCGATGCCGCCGCCCATCGCGGCGCGCTGGAAGCCGGCGGCTTGTCCGTCGCCGTCTGCGGGACCGGGCTGGATACCGTTTATCCCCGCACCCATGCCGCCTTGGCCGAACAACTGATTGCGGAGGGGGCGCTGGTGAGTGAATGGCCGCCCGGCACGCCTGCCCTGCCGGCCCACTTTCCGCGCCGCAACCGCATCATCAGTGCCCTGAGCCTGGGCACCCTGGTGGTGGAAGCAGCCCCGCGCAGCGGCTCCCTGATTACCGCGCGGCTGGCGGCCGAGCAGGGTCGCGAGGTGTTCGCCATTCCGGGCAGCATCGACAACCCACTGGCCCGCGGCTGCCACGCGCTGATCCGTCAGGGCGCCAAGCTGGTGGAGTCGGTGGCGGACATCCTGGAAGAACTTCCCGCCAACCTCGCCGCTGCGCGCGCGCAGCAATCCCCGCCCGCGGATGAGGCCCACTCGCGCCCAACCAAGATCCCAGAAGAAACCAGAACCCTTCTGAATGCCATGGGTTACACGCCGGTCACCGTGGATGAACTGGTGGAACGGCTTGGATTGACGGCGCAGATGCTTTCCTCCATGCTCCTCGCCATGGAATTACAGGGCCTCGTGGAAGCCCTGCCTGGCGGTCGCTATGGCCGGCTGAGCCAATGACGGGGAGAATGAATGAAAGAAAGCATGCTCGATGTGCTGATCTACTTGTTCGATCACTACATGGACGAAGAAGCGGATCTGGATACCGACCGGGACAACCTGACGGAAGAATTGGAAGCCGCCGGCTTCCAGGACGGGGAAATCCACAAAGCCTTCGAGTGGCTGGACGCCTTGGCTGCCCATCGGGAACGCCCTGAATGCGAGCCTGCGGGACAGGAGCAGTCGATCCGGGTTTTCTCCGAACGGGAAATGGAGCGCCTCGATACCGAGACACGTGGCCTGCTGCTTTATTTGGCGCAAAACGGCATCCTGAGCCCCCTGCACCGCGAGATCGTCATTGAACGCATCATGGCGCTCGAGGAAGACGACATCGACCTGGAACAGGTCAAGTGGGTCGTGCTGATGGTCCTGTTCAACATGCCTGGCCAAGAAGGGCCGTATGCCTGGATGGAGGACTACATGTTCGAGGAACAGGTCGGCCTGTTCCATTGATCCGCTGCTTCCGGCCGCTCCGTCTCGGGGCGCGCCCCAGCCGTCCCTGTTGGGGACCCCAGTCATCCCAGAACGCCCCTCATGAACCATTACCTCGTCATTGTCGAATCCCCTGCCAAAGCCAAAACCATCAACAAATACCTGGGCAAGGAATACCAGGTCCTGGCCTCCTACGGGCATGTGCGGGACCTGGTACCCAAGGAAGGAGCGGTAGACCCCGCGCATGGCTTTGCCATGAAATACCAGCCCATCGCCCGCAGCAGCAAGCACCTGGACGCCATCGCCAAGGCGCTCGAGAAAGCGGACACCGTCTATCTCGCCCCTGACCCGGACCGCGAGGGCGAGGCCATCTCCTGGCATCTGCAGCAACTGCTGGCCGAGCGCGGTCTGCTCAAGGACAAGCCGGTGCGCCGCGTGGTGTTCCACGAGATCACCCAGCGGGCCGTGAGCGAGGCTATGCAAAATCCCCGCGGCATTTCCACCGACCTGGTCAATGCCCAGCAGGCACGGCGGGCGCTGGATTACCTGGTGGGCTTCAATCTTTCCCCCCTGCTCTGGCGCAAGGTGCGCCGCGGCTTGTCGGCAGGCCGGGTGCAGAGCCCGGCGTTGCGACTGATCGTCGAGCGCGAGGAAGAAATCGAGCGTTTCGAGGCTCGCGAATACTGGACCGTACAGGCCCGACTGGCCAAGGCGTCGCACCGCTTCCCGGCACGACTGGTTGAATTCGGCGGCGAAAAGATCGAGCAGTTCTCCATTGTCGATGCCGCGCGGGCCGAGGAGGTGCGCAACCAATTGCTGGCCGGCGCGCAAGGACAACTGCAGGTGGAGCGGGTCGAGCGCAAGCAAAAACGCCGCAACCCGACCGCCCCGTTCATCACCTCGACCCTGCAGCAGGAAGCGGCCCGCAAGCTGGGCTTCACCGCCAAGCGCACCATGCAGATCGCCCAGCAACTCTATGAAGGGGTGGATCTGGGTGGCGAGCAGGTGGGCTTGATCAGCTATATGCGAACCGATTCGGTGGCGCTGGCCCAGGAGGCGGTGCAGGAAATCCGCGCGTTCATCGCCGAACGCTATGGATCCGATCAGCTTCCCGCCCAGCCCCGCACTTACAAAACACGCGCCAAGAATGCCCAGGAAGCCCATGAGGCGGTCCGGCCCACTTCGGTGCAGCGCGATCCCGAGGCCCTGCGGCGCATCCTGACATCCGATCAGGCCAAGCTGTACGAGCTGATCTGGAAGCGCACCGTGGCCTGCCAGATGACCCACGCCACCTTCGACACGGTGGCCATCACCCTGACGGCGGGCGATGCCGGCCGCTTCCGTGCCACCGGCCAGACCCTGGTTCATCCGGGCTTCATGGCGGTCTATCAGGAAGGCCGCGACGAACAGAGCGATGAAGACGAGAACCGCGAGTTGCCGGCCATCGCCGAAGGGGAATCGATTCCCCTGGAGGAAATCGAGGCCGACCAGCATTTCACCGAACCGCCGCCGCGATTTTCCGAAGCCACCCTAGTCAAGGCACTGGAAGAATTCGGCATCGGCCGGCCGTCAACCTATGCCAGCATCATCTCGACCTTGCAGGACCGGGAATATGTGGTGCTTGATCGCAAGCGCTTCATGCCCACCGATGTCGCCCGCATCGTCAATCGCTTCCTGACCCAGCACTTCACCCAGTACGTGGACTACCAGTTCACCGCCCGCCTGGAGGACCAGCTCGACGCCGTCTCCCGCGGCGAGCGGGAATGGGTGCCGGTGCTGGAGGATTTCTGGGGCCCGTTCAAGAATCGCGTGGATGAGACGCTGGAAAACGTTTCCCGCGCCGAGGTCACCACCGAGACCCTGGAAGAAACCTGTCCAAAGTGTGAGAAACCGCTCACCATCCGGCTGGGCCGGCGCGGACGTTTTGTGGGTTGCAGCGGCTATCCGGAATGCGATTACACCCGCAATCTGGAAGACAAGGCCGATGATGCGCCGCCGGAGCTGGTCGAAGGCCGCAACTGCCCCGAATGTGGCGCGGGTCTGGTGCAGCGTCAGGGGCGTTATGGCAAGTTCCTGGGCTGCAGCGCCTATCCCACCTGCAAGCACATCGAACCGCTGGAGAAACCCCGCGAGACCGGGGTGACCTGCCCCGAGTGCAACGAAGGTCATTTGCTGCAACGCAAGTCGCGCTATGGGAAGCTGTTTTATTCCTGCAGCCGCTATCCGGCCTGCAAGTATGCCGTGTGGAACCCACCCCTGGCGGAACCCTGCCCGCAGTGCCACTGGCCCATCCTGACCCTCAAGACCACCAAGCGGCGCGGCACCGAGAAAGTCTGCCCGCGCAAGGAATGCGGCTACACGGCCCCAGCCGAGGACGCCCTCCCGGTCGATGCCAGCGCGACCGGCTGATCCGGTCTCGCCGACTCCGCAGCAACTGCGCCGGGTAACGCGACTGCTGCGGGATGGCGCCGTGATCGCCTATCCCACCGAAGGCGTCCATGGACTGGGCTGCGACCCGCTGCAGCCCATCGCCCTGCAGCATCTGTTGGCGCTCAAGGGGCGGCGGGCGGACAAGGGACTGATCCTCCTGGCGGCGGACCTGACTCAATTGGCGCCATTCATGGCCCCGCTGACCGCAGATCAACACAGCCGGCTCACCCAGAGCTGGCCGGGGCCGGTGACCTGGATCGTGCCTGCCCTAGCGAAACTCGACCCGCTGTTGACCGGGGGACGAGACACTTTGGCCATGCGGGTGACGGCCCATGCACCGGCGGCGGCTCTGTGCCGGGCCTTCGGCGGCGCCCTGGTCTCCACCAGCGCCAACCGCAGCGGCCGGGTG
>JBATEM010000080.1:0-8316 GCA_049664005.1 Candidatus Macondimonas sp. | reverse complement strand
CCGTCCCCTCGGCGCGCGCTTCCGCGACGACCTGGAAGTTCTGAATGCGCTGTTTGATCAGCTCGCTAATCTCGGCGGGATTGACTTGCATGTTGCTTCCTCGTCAATGAACCAGTGCGCGGGAAAGACGTTCCAGCTGGCTGCGGACCGACCCGTCGATAACCAAATCACCGGCGCGAATGACTGCGCCGCCCACCAAGCTTGCGTCGACCCGGGAGGTCAGGTTGACCCGTCGCCCGAGCCGCCGCGTCAAGGCCTCGCTGATCCGCCGTTGCTGCTCGGCATCCATCGGGCTTGCCGTCGTCACTTCGGCATCCACCGAGCCCTCGGCCTCTGCGCGCATTGCGCCATAAAGCTCGGCGATCTGCGGCGTCAACAGAAGACGCCCGTTTTCGATCAGGAGACTGACCAGATTGATGCCTTCCGGACCCAATTCGGGGCCCAGGGCGTCGATGATCAATTGCCGGCTCTGTTCGGCCGTCTGCAGCGGATTGTCAATCGCCGTGCGGATGGGTGGATAGGACACCAAGGCCGCCAACAGATCCAATCGCTGCTGCCACTCGCTCAGCGCCACTCCACTTTGCTGGGCCAGATCAAGCACGGCTTTCGCATAGGGTCGCGCCAGGGTCGTTACTTCGGACATCTGTTGATTCCCGGTCAGATCTGGCCGACCAGTTCGTCCACCAGATCACGGTGGGCGGACGGGTCGATTTCACGCTTGAGTATCCGTGCTGCCCCGGCCATGGCCAGATCCGCAACCTCCCGACGCAGGGATTCCCGGGCCTGGGACACTTCCTGGGCGATCAGGGCTTCGGCAGAGCGAATCTGCCGCTCACCTTCCTCCCGCGCCGCCTGCTTGGCCTGCTCGATCATCTCGGCGCCACGGCGATTCGCCTGAGCCAGGATTTCGGCTGCCTGCTGGCGGGCCGCCTGCAAGGCGCTCTCGACTTCCTGGCGCGAACGCTCCAGCTGGGTATTGCCCTGCTCGGCGGCAGCCAGTCCTTCAGCGATACGCTGCTGACGTTCCTGCATCGCCTGAGTCAACGGCGGCCAGACGAACTTCATCATGACCCAGACGAACAACCCGAAGGTGATCATCTGGCCGATCAGAGTGGCGTTGATGCCCACGATAAACTCTCCGCGATCCGTGTCCTACCCAAAAACGTCCGGGTCGAGGGGACGTTTCAGCCCAGCGCTGCCAGGAAGGGATTGGCGAACATCATCAACAGGCCCATGGCCACACCGATAATGGACACAGCGTCCAGAAGACCGGCAATGATGAACATACGGGTCTGGAGCATGCCAGCCAGCTCGGGCTGACGGGCCACACCTTCCAGGAATTTTCCACCCAGCAGGGCGAAACCGATGGCGGTGCCGACGGCGGCAAGACCAAAAATGATACCAACCGTCAATACGGTATTGGCCTGGATCTGGGCGATAAGAGCTTCCATCATTCCTCCTCGTTCGGGAATATCAGTGTGAGCCAAAGAGATCAGTGCTTGGCGTGAGCCATACCCAGGTAGACCACGGTCAGGGTCATGAAAATGAACGCCTGCAGCGGAATGACCAGGATATGGAAGATTGCCCAGGCGCCACCGGGGCCCCACTGCGCCCACCAGGGCAGCAGGGCGATCAAAACAAAAATCAATTCGCCGGCATACAGATTGCCGAACAGTCGCAGGCCCAGGGACAGGGGCTTGGCCAGCAACTCGACTGCGTTCAGGATCAGGTTGAACGGCATCAGGTATTTGCCGAAAGGATGGAACAACAGTTCCTGGATGTACCCACCAACGCCCTTGCCCTTGATGCTGTAGATGATGATCAACAGGAACACCGTGATGGACAGGCCAAAAGTGGCGCTCATGTCCGCCGACGGGACAGGCCGGAAATATTGCACGCCGAACAAGCCGGCCACCGCGGGGAACAAATCCACCGGGATGAGGTCAATCGTGTTCCAGAGCAAGACCAGGCAGAAAATGGTCATGGCCAGCGGCGCAACCAGACGACTGTCGCCATGGAAGGTCTCATGAACCACACCATCGATGAATTCGATGACGGATTCGACCAGGTTCTGCAGAGGTCCCGGAACGCCGGAGGTCGCCCGACGTGCGGCCAGCGCAAAGGTCAGCACCAGCACCAGACCGAGCACGCTCGACATCAACAGGGTATCCAGGTTGAAGGTCCAGAAACCTTCCCCGGTCGTCCACCCCGTCAAATGGTGGGTTACATACTCCTGCGGAGTGTGAGCGGCGTGTTCAGCGCTGGACATGAGTCAATCAACCCCTTTGCTGCCTGTCGTCTGGAACGTCCCACAGGAGGGCGAACCAATAAACACCCGTTGTCGCCATAAAGGCCAGGATGAGCACTGGAAAGTGCCCCGGAAAAATCATGGCTGCGATTGCGAAGAGCCCGATACTGACTCCCCACTTCACCGCTTCGGCCCGAGCCATGGCCGCAAGTCTCGCCTGCGCCGTCGCATCGGGCGGCAACAGCGCCACTCTTATGGCGAAGGCCGCCACCGCCAGGAGGTTGATGCCACCCCCCATGAGCGCCGCTGCTGCATCATGCCAACTCAACACCATGGCCGCGACCACTGCCACGGTCGCGGTCACAACGGTTTGCCATAGAAAAAGCTTGGCGATGATGGCGCGATTCACCGGACTGCGAACCTCACCGGCCAGCGCGTATCGGGTATGCCGAAACCGCCGCCCCCAAAAGCGCCGCAAGTATAATGACCGCGTTGGTATGGGTCAATGCGAAAAATTCCCTTTTTCGCGTCCGGCCAGACGCGCCAGCAATCCATCCAGCTGATCCAGGGAATGATATTCGATGCGCACCGCACCCTTGCCGCCGCGATCCTGGATGGCCACCGGCGTGCCCAGGCGTTCGGAAAGATCCTGCTCCAACCGCGCCAAGTCGGGATCGGGCGTCTTGTCGGGGCCAGCCGGCTGCTGCATGCGCCGCACCAGGGCCTCGGTCTGACGCACCGTCAAGCCCCGGCGCACCACCAAAGCCGCCGCCTCGCACTGCTCGCCCCCCTTCAGCCCCAGCAAGGCGCGTCCATGCCCCATCTCCAGGCTTCCCTGCTCCAGCAGCGTTTTGACCGGCGGCTCCAGTTCATTGAGGCGCAACAAATTGGTGACCGCCACCCGGGAACGGCCCACGGTAGCCGCAATCTGTTCGTGAGTCAGGGCAAATTCGCGCTGCAAGCGCGCCAAGGCGCCGGCTTCCTCCATGGTGTTGAGGTCTTCGCGCTGGATGTTCTCGATCAGCGCGATGGCCATGGCCGCCTGGTCGGGGATCTGCCGCACCAGACAGGGCACTTCCCGCAGTCCGGCCATCTGGGCCGCCCGCCAGCGCCGCTCTCCCGCGATGATCTCGTAATCGCCTTCCCAGGGGCGCACCACGATGGGCTGCACCACGCCTTGGGTGCGAATGGATTCCGCCAGTTCCGCCAAGGCTTCCGGGTCCATCCGCAACCGTGGCTGGTAGCGCCCGCGCCGCAGCCGCTCGACCGGCAGTTGCGCCAGCGATTCCCCCGGCGTGGGAGGACCAGCCATCGCCACCCCACCCAGCAAGGCATCCAGGCCCCGCCCCAAACCTCGCTTTCGGTTCATCGCGACAGAATCCCCGCAGTCGTTTGAGCCGCCGCCGAATCACTGCGCCCATGGCGGCGCAGCATTTCCCCGGCCAGCGCCAGATAGGCGGCACTGCCCTGCGCGCTGCGATCGAGCAGCACACAGGGCAGACCGTAGCTGGGCGCCTCGGCCAGCCGCACGTTGCGCGGCACAATGGAGCGATAGACCTTGTCACCGAAATGCCGCAGCAATTGCTCGGATACATCCCGCGCCAGCCGATTGCGTGGATCAAACATCGTGCGCAGCAAGCCTTCGATTTCCAGCCCAGGGTTCGCCTCGCGGCGCACCCCCTCCACGCTTCCGAGCAGGGCTTTCAGTCCCTCCAAGGCGTAATACTCGCACTGCATGGGAATCAGCACCCCTTGGGCGGCGACCAGCGCATTGACGGTCAACACATTGAGCGCAGGCGGGCAGTCGATCAGCACATAGTCGAACGAGACCGTAGCGCCTGCCAGTGCCTCGGCCAGCGCGCGCTCGCGGCCCTCCCGTTGCAGCAAGTTCACCTCGGCCACGGTCAGATCCCCGGTGGCCGGCAGCACCTGGAAACCCGCCTTGTCGGCGCTTTGCAGCGCCTGATCCAGGGAGCACTCCCCCATCAGCACCTCGCAGGTGGTGGCCTGCCCCTCGCTCACCGCAAGGCCGCAACCTACCGTGGCGTTGCCCTGGGGATCCAGATCGACCAGCAGCACGCGTCTGCGCGCCAAGGCCAATGCCGCCGCCAGATTGACCGTGGTGGTGGTCTTGCCCACCCCCCCTTTCTGGTTGGCGATTGCGATTATGCGGCCCACGCCCGCTCCCCCGTTGCGCTTCGATTCAATCCGATTCCCCGCCCATCAGACGCAGACACACCAGATGCCGCGCCGCATCCAGCCCTGGAACGACCACCGGCAGCACCGCCTGGACTGCAAAATCCGCCGGCACCCCGGCCAGTTCGGCCGTCACATCGGGCCCTTTCATCGCCACCAGCCACACCCCAGGCGCGCCCAACAGCCGCGCATAGCCACACAGGGTGGCCAGATCGGCCACCGCCCGCGCGACCACGGTGTCAGGTGGCGGGGTCAATTGAACCGACTCGGCCCGGCCCTGCACCACCGTCACCCGGGACAAGCCAAGCTGGCTGATGGCGTGGCGCATGAAGCGCACCTTCTTGCCGTTGCTCTCCACCAGCATGAAATGCCGGCCCGGATCGGCGATGGCCAGCGGGATACCCGGCAACCCGGCCCCGCTCCCCAAGTCCACAATCCGCCCCCCGCGCAGATGGGGCAATACCGTCAGGCTGTCCAGCAGGTGGCGCCGGACCATGTCCAGCGGATCACGGATCGCCGTCAGATTATAGGCGCGGTTCCACTCCGCCAGGATGCACAGGAACGCCAGCAACTGCTCGCGGGCCTGCGGCGACAGGTCGAGACCGAGCGCCTCCAGCCCCTCCGCCAGCACGTACGCAGGATTCCCGTCCGTCATGCCCCCGCTTCCGCAATCAGTGGTGACAACTGCGCCCAGTGCGCCGGAAATGTCTGGCGGATTGCCGCGGCGCTGGCCATTTCCCGATCCGCCGCATCGAAACCCGGCGCAACCGCTTCACTGATCAGCCCATAGGCGCCTGACTCCAGCACACTCGCCTTCCACACACCCCCCGGCACCCTCAATTGCAACACCTGTCCCTGCAATGGATCCGGCCCCAGCCACTGCCGTTCCAGTCGACCGTCCGGGAACAGCAGCCAATAGGTGAGCGGCGCGCCGGCATGGAAAAAGTGCAGGATGTCCGAGCGATTGCGGTGCAGCCGCCCGAGCGGCGCATCTGTCGTGAGCAGGTAAAGAATGGACGTCATCAGCGGCCGCTTCGCGCCCCCTTCCCCGGTGACCGTGCGGGCGCACGCATAGGTGCGGCGAAAATAGCCGCCCTCCGGATGGGGCGTGAGGCCCAGTTGATCGATCCAGTCCGAAGCGTTCACCACTCTTCCCACCCTGATGCGCCCGTCACGCGCGCCACAAGCACAAGCCCTGGGTCACGGGGCGTCGGCCCGATGCCGAACGAGGCGCCATTCTAGCCCGACTCGCGTTTGCGTGGTTTTCCGCCAGCCGCTTATCCCACCGGGGCACACTGGGCGGTTAAAATCGCCGGATGCGTCCATCCGCCCTGCCCGCCTTCCCGCGACTGACGCTGGGCATCAGCGCCTGCCTGGTGGGCGAGCGGGTGCGCTTTGACGGCGGTCACAAGCGGGATCGCTATATCACCGATCATCTGGCGCGGCATTTTGATTTCCGCGCCGTCTGCCCGGAAATGGCGATCGGCATGGGGGCACCCCGCCCGCCCCTCCGGCTGGTGGGCGACGACACCGAGCTGCGCGCCCTCGGCGTGCGCGATGCGACGCTCGATGTGACCGCGCCCCTGGCGGCATTCGGCCAACACGTCGCAGCCACGGCGCAGGACCTGAGCGGTTACCTGTTCAAGGCGCGCTCGCCCAGTTGCGGCATGGAGCGGGTCAAGGTATATGGCGAAAACGGTCATCTGCGCCGGGGCGGACGCGGCATTTACGCCGATGCCCTGATGCGGGCGCTGCCCCTGTTGCCTGCCGAGGAGGAAGGGCGGTTGCAGGATCCGGTGTTAAGGGAAAACTTCATCGCGCGGGTTCATGCCTACCACCGCTGGCAGACGCTGCGCGCCGCTGGTGCGACGGCGGACGCCCTGGTGCAATTCCACACCCGCCACAATCTGATCCTGATGGCCCACGGCAGCGAGCGCCTGCGGGTCCTGGGTCGGCTCATCGCCCAGCTTGGCACCGAGCCGCTCATCGACAGTCTGGATCGCTACGGGAGCGGTTTCATGCAGACCTTGAGCTATCGCGCCACCCGCAAGCGCCATGCGAATGTGCTCTACCACGCCATGGGTTATCTCAAACAGCAACTCACGCCCGGCGACAAAGCCGAGCTGGTGGAGGCCATCGAGGCCTATCGGACGGAACAGGTGCTCCGCGTCGTTCCCATCACGCTGATGCGCCACCATCTGCGCCATCATCCCCACCCCTATCTGGTGCAGCAGCTTTACTGGCACTGGGCGCCGCCCGCGCTGGGCCTCGGGAACGACACCTGAAAAAAACGCCGGGTGGAGTCCCCGGCGCAATATCAGGCAACAAGAGGCTGAGAGGGTTACATCAAAAGGCGTACTGCCAGCCGAGAACGGCTGCCCAGTCCGTCTCCAATTGCGGGCCGTCCAGACGTTGGGCGACCGGCAAGAGGACTTCCAATCCCAAACGATGGCCGCGCAACGGGCCTTCGGGGACATAAAAATTGGCGCCAAGCCCTACATCGACCCGATCGCCCCCCTGGGCGCGGGGATCGGCTGCGGGCGACATGGTGGGGGAAATCCGCTTATCCTGACCGTCGATGTTGCCCCAGCTCGCGGCTGCCAGCCGCAGGGAGGTGCTCACCGCAGGGGTCCAGCCATAGGCCACCCAGCCGGTCAGGTCGGTGCGATTGCCCAGGGTATAGCCCTCGTCATTCTCGCCGGTGCGGATGGTGGCGATGCCCTGGGCGCCCCACGACCAGCGTTCGCCCTGGCCGGTATAGGTGATGCCCGGCTTGAGGTCATAGGTGCCCGATCCGAGCTGCATGGGGTATTCCATGCGCATCTGCATCGGCGCGCCATCATGACCGTGGGGCATGCTGTCCTTTTCGGTGATGCTGCCGGTGGGCAGGCTGAGGCCCAGGTTCAGGATCGCCTGATGGACACTGTTGACCGGCGTCAGGCGGAACAGGCCGCTCAGCGCAACATCGCCCAAGCCGTCCGATTCCATGTCATAAGGCACTGGCGCGGCATCGCCATGGGCGTGCAGCTCGGAACTCATGTCCATGGTGATGTAGGGGAGCATCGCCATCAGGGTCCAGCGATCGGTCGGCGCGTACATGATCTCGACCATATGCATGGCCATGTCCATGTCTTTCGGCGCGTTGTGATAGCCGTAGCCGCCGGCATCCTGGCTGCTGTAGGTGGCTTGCTTGGAGACCGAGTCCGAACCGTCCAGCAGACCTTCCTGGTGCATGGGCATGTAGCGGTAGCCCACCATCCACTGGCCTTGCTTGTGGACGTGATCGCCCATCACCCCGATCGGAGCATGGGCATCGGCCCGCGCGCCTTCCCAATCCTCATGGGCCTGCGCCAGCCCGGCGGCGCCCAACAGTCCCAGGACGCACATCGGGCGGGCCAGGAAAAAAAACAGGGGATGGATGTGCTTGCTCATGCAATCTGCCGCCGCTCACCGGATTGTTGTTTGTTCAACGCCGAACGGATGCGGCGATGGCAGGCAGTCTAGCGGCGAGGAGCGCACTATGGAATGTGACATATTGTCGCACCCGCCTGGTCAAGGCGGGCTTCGAGCATCCCGATCCAGGCTGAAGGTCAAACCGGACGCGCATACCACAGGCATTTAAAATCCAGCTTTGCAACAGGCTACAAATCGCCTGCTGCGATTTCATCCAGATAAATGAACTCCGGCGCCTTGACGCCCGCCTCCTTGCGGATCTGCACCAACCGCGGCGATTCAAAGAATGCCCTGGCCCGCGCCAACGAGGTCCAGGCGGAGAAGTGAACGATCCTGTTGGGATCATCCTGATACTTCAGGATCTGGTAGGACCGCTCCCCCGCCTCCTTGCGGATGCCGGCCGCCTCATCGAAGATTTT
>JBATEM010000079.1:0-3112 GCA_049664005.1 Candidatus Macondimonas sp. | reverse complement strand
GCTCCAGCCACTTCCGATCGGGATAATAGGCGAACAGGTACTGATCGTCCTTGAGGACGTCGATCAGCCGGTGGGTCACTTCCGGACGCACGGCGGGGCAGCCAAAGCTGCGCCCCAGGCGACCGGTCCGCTCGATGAAGGATTCGCTGACGTAGTCGGCGCCGTGAATGACGATGGCGCGTTCATAGGCGAGATCATTGATGCCGGGCTCCAGCCCTTGCAGACGCAGCGAATAGCCGTTGCGTCCGTAGTAGCTGTTCAGGGTGCGGAACAAACCCAGGCTCGACTGATGGCTTTCCGGTTCGTTGGAGAAGGCATGGGCCAGGGCATCGCCGGAGCCGCGGCCGTGGGAGACCCACTCCTTGAAGAGCAGCCGTTTGCGGACGAGGTCAAAAACCCACAAACGCGGCTCCGTGGAAGGCAGCGAATAGTCGATCACGGCCAGTCGACTGGCATCCGGTGCGGCGCAGCTCAGGGCCTCGGCGGCCAGGCGCAGTACGGTCGGATCGGCATTCGGTGCCAGGCGCGCCAGCGTGCGGTCGAGCGCTTGGTGGGGGCCGCGGTTCACGGCCTGGGCGGGGTTAATGGTGAGCAACAGGGTGAGGGCAAGTGTCACGCGGGAAAACGACCGGAGCAGCCAGGAGCCTTTCATTGCAAACCTATCCTGTGAATGGTGCGGCGCCCCGGTCGAGGGCGCGCTTTCTGTGTTGTTGCGTCATCCCTGCGGGCCTTGACAGGGGCGGAGCCACGCGGGCAGCCACACCGTATCGCCGGCCATTATCACCATAGCGCATCAAATGGCCAAACATGCCCGGCCCGCGTCGCGGATGCACGCTGGCCGTTCCAGGGCAATGCCTGTATCGACACGGCGCTGCGTGGCGGCCTCATCGCTCCAGGGTATAGACGGCATCGGCGCTCGAGTTGACACCACTTTCGGTGCGCAAGGTCCAGCGGCGGCTGATCTGATAGCGGGTACGCAGGGTGCTGAGCGCATTGAATACCCCCACGCCATAGCTCACGTACAACCGGGGAGTGAGGTAGCGCCCGACGCTCAGTTCGCTGGCGGCGGCGTCGCCCGTGTTCTTGATTTCGACGTCCTGCACACCGAAGCGCTGGCCGATGCGCTGAGCGAGCAATTCCCCACCCGCCAAACCGATTGCGGCGGCGGCCCGGTTCATGGCGGCGCCGTCGTCGCCACTGGCCTGGTTCAGCGGCCGTCCCAGCACCAGATAGGCCAACGCGTCGGACTGCGGCAACAGGGGCTGGGAAAACACCTTCACGTCCGGTTGCTGCACCAGGCCGCGCACTTCGACCCCAACGGTCTGTTCCTGGAAACGGCGGCTGGCGCGCAGATCGAGACCCGGACTATCCAGGGGCACGCCGGTGTAGAGGATCCGCCCCCGTTCGATGGTGAGATCCTGCCCATAGGCCCGATAGCGGCCATCGAGCAGCAGCTCACCGCTGGCCACCGGCAGGGTGCCAGGGCCTTCACGCAGGCCCAGTTGGCCCGTGATATCCGTCTTCAGGCCAAAGCCCTCGAAACGCACTTTGTCGCCCAGGATCACGCGCAAATCCAACGCCCAGGGCAAGGCGGCCTGATCAGCATCCGCAGCCGCCCCCACGATCACCTCATCGGCGCTGGGGCGCACGGTGCCCTCCAGATCCTTGGGCTTGAGCAGCGCCTCGGGAACGGTGAGCTGGCCGCGGATCGCAAGGCCAGTGGCGGCATAATCCACGCTCATCTCCGGCGAGACCCGCACCCGCGCCTCGGCGGTATCGGCCACCAGCACGTCACGGCCGGTCAGTTGTGCCTGTAGCCGGGGCTGGCCTTCGTTCAGGGCCATGAGTCCCTGCAGCGACAGGACGCCCTTGCCGGATTCCAGTTGGCCGGCCAGTTGGATCCGGTTATCCAGCGCAGGCGTGGCTGCGAGCCGGATAGCGCGCAGTTGCAAGCCGGCGGCCGGCACATTGACGGCGCCATCGGTCAATTGGGCGTTGCCCGAAAAAACCGGCGCCCGCCAAGGACCATGCACACCCAAGTCTGCCGTCAGCCGGCCTTGGGGGCGGTCGATTTGCGGGATCAACAGGGCAAAGGGCGCGAGCTCGTCGGTTTCCAGCTGCACGCGCCCTGCGATGGGCAAGCCGGTCACCTCCCGCCAGCGGCCATCGTAGCCGGGAATCGTGAGTTCGGCGGCGAGGCGGCCCCGTTCCCCGGGCGTTCCGGTCAGAGTGGCGGACAGTCCCGTGTCGGTGGCCTGGCCGGATAGACGCAGCTCGGGGATGGTCAGGAAACGTTCGGGCGGCAGGCCGGCAATGGGGCTGCGTCGCTCCAGCAGCACCCGGTCCGCGCGCGCCATCAGGGTCCCGGTGGCCCGCTCCGAGTTGCCCTGGGCATTGAGTGTCCCTGCAACGCTGCCCGCCAACGTCCATTCTTCGCCCAGCACGGAACGCCACGGCGCGAGATCAAGGTCTGCAAGATGCAGCTGCCCCTGCCAGCGCGGCGCCATCCATTCGCCATCGGCGCAGAGTGACTGCTTGGCCTGGCGCAGGCACAGCGCATTGAGCCTGGCTTGTTGTTGACCCAGCTCCAAACGTGCGGGTGCATCCAATTGCCAAGCCGAACCGGCTTCCGGGCGAACCGACAGGGCGGTGAGCTGACCCGTCCAGCGGGCATCTCGCCACCCGCCAGCGGCCGCCAGTTGCAGCGCGGCGTCTTCTCCTGTGACGCCCAGGGACAGTCGGTGCTCCGCGGGACGGCCGCGCAGCTCAAGCGTGGCCTGTTCAACGGTGCGCTCTCCCAGGCCGAGCTGGCGGACCGCGAGATCGGCCTGCAGCGGGGCATCGCGGCCTTGCCATTTCCCCGCCAGGCTCAGCTCGCTCACCCGATAGGTTTCCCAGTGCACGTCCCGCGCCGACCCGTCCAGGCTCAGGCGTGGATTGTCCTGAGCACCCTCGGCACGCACCGAGGCCTCGACCCGGCCACTCGCACCCGGCCACAGGTCAGACAGATCGGGCGCCCGCAGATTGGCGTCCAGTCGCACTGCCGGGCCCCACTGGCCTTGCGCCTGCAGCCGGGCCTGACCGGAACGGGCATCGAGTCGCTGCAGCGTCC
>JBATEM010000078.1:0-6308 GCA_049664005.1 Candidatus Macondimonas sp. | reverse complement strand
CGTAACCTTGGGTGTCCATTTTCAGGAAAACTCTCGGTTCAGGTATCGAGCGAACCAGATTTCGCAAGATTCCGTCAAGGCGTCTTACTTGAACCGACTGGACATGGCTGGTGGTCACCTTGTTTACTCCAAAGCGTTGTGTTGCATACGCATTGGGCGTGTGGAAGGACGTGAAAACCGAGTCGGTGGCGACATTGATGTCTTGCATGGCGTCCTCAGATCCAAGCGCGCAATCAAGGCAATGCCACTTGCTGTCTTTTTCGGCTTTGCGGGAGAGCGTGCTGAAGTTCGAGGCGACCGGCTCAAAGGAGAAAATCTCACCGCGGAAGCCATGCGCCCGCAGCTGCGCGACATATTCCCCAGTGTGTGCGCCAACATCGATGACGCAGTTGATGTGGTGTTTTTCAAATAGTGCTTGAAGGTGCATCGGCAAGAGTAGATGCGCCATTTTTCTTCGACGGATTAGCCTGTAACCAAAGATGCCGGCAAGGTTTCTATGAAATTTTATTTTCATTCATTCACATCGTAAGGGCGGCATGCGGGTTGTTGGCGTCAATAATCTGTAGGTAATGACCGAAGCCAGGGGCGACATTGGGGTCTGGCTGGATTGTGAAAAACAAAGCAGTGAACGGCTCGGTTTTTAGAAAATAACGTGATGTGCAGGACGGGATGCCGTTGATGAGTCAGCGCTCCGGCAGCGGATAGGGCAGTTCGCGCAGCTGGAACGAGGCGTTGTCGCAGTCGGGAATCACGACATCATCGGCCGTGGCGGCTTCCTGATGCAGCACGGCGAGAGTTAGGAAGCCACCATCGGGGTGGCGCGCCGCAGCGATGACGGTGCCGACCGATTCACCGGATTCTCCGCCGGAGCGAGCCAGGGCCATGCCAGGATGGGGAGCAAGGTCGGCGCGCGCCAGGCCGATGCGGACGCGGCGCTTGATTTCGCCGCGATGGCGCACGCGGGTGACAATTTCCTGGCCGGGATAACAGCCCTTGCCGAAGCCCACGGCGCCGAGGGCATCGAGGTTCAGCATCTGGGGAATGAAGTGCTCGGCGGTCTCTGGGGTGACGAAGGGCTCGCCAGCCTGGATCGTGAGCAGGTCCCATGCCTCTGGCCCCACTGGGGCGCCCCGGACCTGGAGCCGTTCCCAAAGGTCCTTCATCGCCTCCAGCGGCCCCAGGGCCAGCCAGCGCGGGGCTGTGCCGGGCAGGCGTACCAGCAGCATCTCGCCGGCGCTCGTGACGGCAAAGGCCTGAGCGGGCAGGTCGCTGCCAAACACAGTCTGCAGATCCGCGGTCAGGGCGTCGCCCGCGATACCCAGCCGGATCAGGGCTTCAGAAGCATCCTCCAGCGTCACCCGCGCGCGCAGGACGAAACGGCGCAGCCGGTTCAAGGTGTCTTCCAATTGCGCCCGGGGCAGAAAGAGGTAGAAGCCATCCCCGCGCGCCAACAGGATGAAGCTGGACAGCACCTTGCCTTGGGCGCTGAGATGGCAGGCGAACGTAGCTTGCCCGGGTGAAACCGCTGCCATGTCCGTCGCCAACTGGGCTTGCAGGAAGCTGCGCGCGTCCGGGCCATGCACTTCCAGCAGGCCGAAATGGCTGAGATCGGCGAACACCGGTCCGGACAGGACCATGCGCCGCTCCCGCTCCGGATTGCCGAAATGATCAAGCGTTGCGTCCGTGAATTCGGCGCCGGCATCGATCAGAAACGACTTCCATTCGGGCTTCATGGCAAGGACTCCTGGCAGGGTGGATGGGCAGGTGGGCATGGCTCGGATGGTAGGGCAAATCCCGTTCCGGTGGCAGTGGGGCGAGCTTGCGCCTTGCGTGAAGGGCACGGATTCAGTATAAAAGCGGCTGTTGCTGCAAGGGGGAAGGCCATGATGGAACCGGAAAACACCCCGGAATCCGCGCCGATTTTGCCCTCCCTGGAGCCCGCCACGCCGGTGACGATCCGGGTGCCCCCCGCGCCTGAGGAGATCGGCGGCCCCCAGGGCCTGGAGCCGACCCGTTACGGGGATTGGGAGCGCCGCGGACGCTGCATCGATTTTTGATTTCGCGGCCCGCGTTTGACCGCATCGCCGCGTTTTCTTTGCGGTTCTTGCCGCATTTTTATAAGGGGTTTTTGAGCCGGATTTGAGTGTGGGGCGGGCCATCCGCATCCATGCAGCCGGCCACCCGCTTGTCGATTCGCTGGGAGGGAGACCCGTGCCACATCAACGCCCCCTGTCGCCACACCTGCAGGTGTATCGCTGGTCGCTGACCATGCTGATGTCCATCGGCCACCGCGCGACGGGCGTTGCGCTCTCGCTGGGCAGCATCCTCCTTGTGCTCTGGTTCGCGGCCCTGGCGGCAGGGCCAGATGCCTATGCCACAGCGCAAGGGATCGTGGCCTCGCCGATTGGCTTGCTGCTGCTGTTTGGCTGGTCGGTGGCGCTGTTCTATCACCTGTGCAACGGCATCCGGCATCTGTTCTGGGACATCGGCATGGGCTTCGAGAAAGCACAGGCACGCCGCAGCGGTTGGGCCGCGCTGGGCGGGACGGCGATTCTGACCCTGGTGGCCTGGGGCATCGGCCTTTCCGGAGCAATGTAATCATGGATATGCGAACCCCCCTGTCGCGCGCCAATCACCTGGGTTCGGCCCGCGAGGGTGCCAACCACTGGTGGTGGCAGCGGCTCACCGCGCTGGCGCTGGTTCCCTTGCTGCTCTGGCTGGTAGGCTCCTTAGTCTGCCTGATCGGCGCCGACTACCTCACCATGCGCAGCTGGGTCGCCCGTCCCACCGTGACGGTAGCCCTGGTGACGCTGCTGATTGCCCTGTTCTACCACGCCCAGCTCGGGCTGCAGGTGGTCCTGGAAGACTATGTCCATGCCGAGGGGCTCAAGCTGGCCTCGCTCGTGGCGGTGCGCTTTGCCTGCCTGCTGCTGGGTCTGCTGGGTGTGATTTCCGTTTTGCGCATCGCCTTCGGGGGCTGATCGAATGAGTCAGGCGTATCGTTTTGTGGACCACCAGTACGATGTGATCGTGGTGGGGGCAGGCGGGGCCGGTCTGCGAGCCACACTGGGAATGGCCACCCAAGGGCTGACGACAGCCTGCATCACCAAGGTTTTCCCGACCCGTTCCCATACGGTGGCGGCCCAGGGCGGAATCTCCGCGGCGCTGGGCAACATGGGCGAGGATGACTGGCGCTTCCACTTCTACGACACCATCAAGGGCTCGGACTGGTTGGGCGATCAGGACGCCATCGAGTACATGTGTCGCGAGGCGATCCCGGCGATCCTGGAGCTGGAACACTACGGCGTGCCCTTCTCGCGCACCGAGGAAGGCAAGATCTACCAGCGTCCCTTCGGCGGCATGACCACCCATTACGGCAAAGGCACCGCCCAGCGCACCTGCGCGGCGGCGGACCGCACCGGCCATGCCATGCTGCACACCCTGTACCAGCAGTCGCTGCGCCATCATGCGGAGTTCTTCATCGAATACTTCGCCCTCGACCTGATCATGGACGAGGAAGGCGCCTGCCGCGGCGTGACGGCCTTGAACCTGTCTGACGGGACGCTGCACCGCTTTCGTGCCCACACCACGGTGCTGGCCACCGGCGGCTATGGCCGCTCCTATTTCTCCTGCACCTCGGCGCACACCTGCACCGGTGACGGCAACGGCATGGTGCTGCGCGCCGGCCTGCCCTTGCAGGACATGGAATTCGTACAATTCCATCCCACCGGCATCTACGGCGCGGGCTGTCTGATCACCGAAGGCGTGCGTGGCGAGGGCGGTTATCTGACCAACGCCCAGGGCGAGCGTTTCATGGAGCGCTATGCGCCCAACGCCAAGGACCTGGCTTCCCGCGATGTGGTGAGCCGGGCCATGACGGTGGAGATCCGCGAAGGGCGTGGCGTGGGACCGCAGAAGGATCACATTCATCTGCACCTGGAGCACCTGGGGCCGGAGGTCATCAACGAACGCCTGCCCGGCATCGCCGAATCGGCGCACATCTTCGCCGGCGTGGACGTGACCCGCGAGCCCATTCCCGTGCTACCCACGGTGCACTACAACATGGGCGGCATCCCCACCAACTACCACGGCGAAGTGGTGACCCTGCGCGATGGCAATCCGGACGCGGTGGTGCCCGGACTCATGGCCATCGGCGAGGCGGCTTGCGTGTCCGTGCATGGTGCCAACCGGCTGGGATCCAATTCCCTGCTCGATCTGGTGGTCTTTGGCCGCGCGGCCGCACTGCGCTGCGCCGAACAGATCCGTCCCCGCTCGCCTCACAAGCCCTTGCCCGAATCGGCGAGCGAGCTGGGTGTGGCGCGTCTGGACCGGTTCCGCAACGCCAAGGGCAGCCTCAGCACCGCCCAGATCCGGCTCAACATGCAGCGCACCATGCAAAACAACGCCGCCGTGTTCCGCACCGGCGAGGTGTTGCAGGAAGGCTGCGAGCAGATCGAATCGGTGTATCGTTCCTTCAGCGAGGTGTCGGTGGGTGACCGCGGCCTGATCTGGAACAGCGACCTGATCGAGACCCTGGAACTGGACAATCTGCTGGGCAATGCGGTGACGACGATGTTTGCCGCGCGCAACCGCACCGAGAGCCGGGGCGCCCATGCCCGCGAGGATTTCGCCGAGCGCGACGACCAGAACTGGATGAAGCATTCGCTGATCTGGATGGACGCGCAGGGCCTGGTCCGTATCGGTTACCGGCCGGTGCATCTCTATACGCAGACTGATCAGGTCGACGTGGTGCCGCCCAAGGCGCGCGTCTACTGAGGATCAGGATTTCAGCGATCGGGCATTGCCCGCATCTGGCGCTTGGCTTGCCGGACTCCGAAGAGGACTCGTTCATGGCCCAGTTCAAACTTCCCGCGAATTCCCGTGTGCAGGTCGGCAAGACCTTTCCGGCGCCCAGTGGCGCCAAACGGGTCAAACGCTTCGTGGTGTATCGCTACGACCCGGAAACCGGCGAGAATCCCCGCCTGGATACCTACGAGCTCGATCTGGACGATTGCGCGCCCATGGTCCTGGACGCCCTGATCAAGATCAAGAACGAGATCGATCCGAGCCTGACCTTCCGCCGCTCCTGCCGGGAAGGCATCTGCGGCTCCTGCGCCATGAACATCGACGGCACCAACACCCTCGCCTGCACCAAGCACATCGGCGACGTCTCGGGTGATGTGCGCATCTATCCCTTGCCGCACCTGTCGGTGATCAAGGACCTGGTGCCGGACCTGACCCACTTCTATGCCCAATACGCGGCCGTGGAGCCCTGGCTCAAGACCAAGACGCCGACGCCGCCGGATCGGGAGCGTCTGCAATCCAAGGAAGAACGCGCCAAGCTCGACGGGCTTTATGAGTGCATCCTTTGCGCCTGTTGCTCGACGTCCTGCCCCAGCTACTGGTGGAACGACCGCTATCTCGGCCCCGCCGCCTTGCTGCAGGCGTATCGCTGGATCGCCGACAGTCGCGACGAATCCATCGGTGAACGTCTCGATGCGCTGGAAGATCCCTTCAAGCTGTATCGTTGCCACACCATCATGAACTGCACCAACACCTGCCCCAAGGGCCTCAATCCCGCCAAGGCCATTGGCGAGATCAAGCAGCTGATGGTGCTGCGCCGCTGAGCGGGCGCACGGCAGTGGCAGGCGCAGTCGGGGCGAGCGAACTGGGGCGGTTGCGCTGGCGATGCCGGCGCGGCATGAAGGAGCTTGATGAGCTGCTGCTCGCCTATCTCCCCCATTATCCCAACGCGCCTGCTGCCGAACGGGCCGCCTTCGAGACCCTGCTGGAACTGCCCGATCCCGATCTCTACCAGTTGATGCTGGCCACCACCGCCGCGTCCGATCCTTCCCTGGAGCCTCTCCTTGAACGGCTTCGCCGGGGCCTGCCGCATCGATCCTGAGCCTTCGCGCCGCCTCGCCGTCCTGCTCGGGGTCGGCTATGGCGGCGCCCTCCTGCTGGCTGCAACCGGACTCACGGGCCTGCTGCGCGTGCTGTGTTTGACGGGAATCCTCTGTTCTGCGGCATGGGCCTGCTGGCGCCATTTCGGCCCCGGCCGCATCGTGCATGCCGAACAACTGGAGGCCGGGCGCTGGCAGTTGCGGCGCGCCGATGGCTGGGAAGGGGAAGCTCGATTGCTGCCCTCCAGCCTGGTCACGCCAGCGCTGATGGTGCTCAATTTCCGCTTTCCAGGTGTCTGGCAACCGTGGCGACGGGGGCAGTCGCTGTGCCTGCTACCGGACAGCCTGGATCGGGACAGCGCCCGACGCTTGCGGGTTTTCCTGCGTTTTCAGTGAGCCGGCATC
>JBATEM010000077.1:0-2086 GCA_049664005.1 Candidatus Macondimonas sp. | reverse complement strand
AGCGCTTTGCCCATGAGCTGGCCGAGCGCCTCCATGTTCACCACAATGCCCATGATTTCGATGGCTTGGTGCTGGTGGCACCGCCGCGTTTCCTGGGCTTGCTCCGTGGGGCGCTGGATGAACAGGTGGCCAAACAGGTGCTCGCCAGTCTCGATCTGGACCTCACCCGAATCTACACCGCAGCGGAGGTGCAATCCCACCTCCCGGATCCGATCTACGCCGCGACTTGAGCCGAGCCGACAGTCTCCATCTGGGAACCAGCATCAGGGCGCAGGCGCCAGGCGACTGTGATGGCGCGCGTAGAGGAAATAGATCACCAGACCCAATGCCATCCAGATCACGAACCGCCAGAGCGTGACGGCATCCAGGCTGGCGATGAGGTAGCCGCAAAAACCAATCGCCAGCAACGGAACCAGCGGGACCCAGGGCGTGCGGAATGGACGGTGCAGTTCAGGGCGGGTGTAGCGCAGCACCATCACGGCCACCGAGACCATGATGAAGGCGGCCAGGGTCCCGACATTGACCAGTTCCGCTACCTGCTGGATCGGCATGAACCCCGCCACCAAGGCCACCAGTGACCCCGTGACCATGATCACCCGCACCGGGGTACGAAAACGCGGATGCACCTGGGAGAAAACCGGCGGCAACAGGCCGTCCCGAGACATGGCGAAAAAGATGCGGCTCTGGCCATAGAGCAGCACGAGCAGCACCGAGCTCAGGCCAGCGATGGCGCCCACGCTGATCAAGCCCGCTGCGGCATGTGCCCCAATATGTTCCAGGCCAAACGCGACAGGGTCCGGAACGTTGAGCCAGGCATAGGGAACGATCCCCGTCAGCACGGCGGCCACGATGATATAGATCAGCGTACAGATCACCAGTGAACCGAGAATGCCGCGCGGGATGTCGCGCTGGGGGTTGCGCGCTTCCTCGGCGGCGGTGGACACCGCGTCGAAGCCAATGTAAGCGAAGAAAATCAGCCCGGCGCCGCTGACCACCCCGTGCCAGCCAAAGGGGAAATAGGGATCCCAGTTGGTCGTATCGACTTGCGGGATAGCCACCACCAGAAACAGCGCGATGATGCCCAGCTTGAGCACCACGATGGCATTGTTGAAGCGGCTGCTTTCCCGGATTCCCAGCGCCAGAATCCCGCTTACCCCCAGGATGATCAGAAAGGCCGGCAGATTGAGCCAACCCCCATCAAATGGCGTTCGCGTGAGGACATCCGGCAAACCCAGGCCGATCCCGGACAGGACGCGGTTGAAATAACCCGACCAGCCGATGGCTACCGCTGCCGAGGCGACCGAATATTCCAGGATCAGGTCCCAGCCAATGATCCAGGCAGCCAGTTCGCCCAGCGTCACGTAGGAATAGGTGTAGGCGCTGCCCGAAACCGGCACGGTGCTGGCAAATTCGGCGTAGACCAAGGCCGCGAACAGGCAGGCCAGCCCCGCCAGCACAAAGGACAACGTCAACGCAGGTCCGGCCTTGGTCGCCGCCGCGATGCCGGTGAGGACGAAGATGCCCGCGCCGATGATGGCGCCGATGCCCAGCAGCGTCAGGTCCAGCCCAGACAACGCGCGATGAAGCCCCGATTCCCCGGTGTCATTCGCCTGCTCGATTGATTTGGTTCGCCACAATCCCTGCTGCGCCATCCATCCTCCTGCACAGTTCGAAAAACACGAGCGACTGAGCCTGCAACTAGCGGTGAAAATATAGGCAATTTTCGCGCCAATTTAATCTTTCCTGGCTCAGTGGCCGGAATTCGTGCCGGGTTCCGGATGGCCGAGTCGACGCTCAAGGATGGGCGCAATTCAGTCAACATTTGAGATCAAGTGCGATGGTATAGCCCGGAAGCGGGAAGACGGACGCCTTGCAGAAGAATCGCATCAGGAACGCGGGGATGAACGGGCTTCAAGACAGAGCAATCCCTGAAGACCGGGACGGGCTGCATCGAGTTGTCCCGGAATAAATCGGGTTCATCCCGGAAAGTGGCGGAGAGAGAGGGATTCGAACCCTCGATGGGCTTTTGGCCCATACTCCCTTAGCAGGGGAGCGCCTTCGGCCTCTCGGCCATCTCTCCGTGATC
>JBATEM010000076.1:0-9390 GCA_049664005.1 Candidatus Macondimonas sp. | reverse complement strand
CAACGCTAGGCGGCGACCAGTTGCCGCGCTTCGCGCGGGCCTACCGCGAGATCGAGACCATCCATGCCCGCTATGCCCGCTTGATGCCGGCGGCGGATGAGCTGGAGCGCCAGAATCTGGCGCAAGGGGGCAATGCGGAGATGCGCACGGCCATCCAGCGGGTCGGCCTGACGGTTACCCAATACAACGCGATTTCCCTGCGGCGCTGGCAGGATGCGACGGTTGCCCGGATGCTGAACGACGCGCTGGCGCAGAATCCGTGAATCACGCCGGGCGGCAATTCAGCGGCGGCGCTTGCCCGTATTGCGATATTGCAGCACGCGCCCGTCCCGGAAGATGACTGTCGATCGGCCCGTGCCGCGGTCGGGGTATTCCCAGACGTCATCCTGGCCTTGGGCGTCTGCATATTTTCCGATGCGATCCGGCGTTCCCAAGATCAGACGGATCTGGTCCTGGGTCATCCCGGCGACGACTTCCCTGCGCCGGTAGGCGTCCTCGATCCGTTTTTCCTGTGCATGGCGTTCCAGCCATTCCGCGTCGGCTTTGCGCTGCTGGCCTTGGGACACGGTCGATTCCTGTTCCCAGCGCCGCCCCCGTTCACTTTGTGATGCCGCGTTGGCCGCATCCCCCGCGCCGGCGCGGCTGGCCAATTCCGGGTCGATGCGCTCGCCGGCACAGGGGTGGTCGGTGTAGAGGGTGCGGCCGTCCTGTTCGCAGCGGTAGATGTCGGCCTGCGCGGTCAGCGCCGCGAGCTGCAATCCCAGACCGAACATGATGATGTGCCGCTTGCTGGCCATGTGCGCTCTCCGCCGATGCCTGTCCATTTTTCGGCAAGCGGCCGGAAAGCATGAGCAGGGTGGGACGCTGCAAGCGCCGTTTCCCCTGCGGCGGGCGCCGCAGGGGTGGATGGATCAGTCGCGGATGATCTTCAGGCGACGCGGCGCAGCACGGCGGTGCTGCGTTCGGTGCGGGCTTCGGCCCAGCGGATCAGCGAGATTTCGCCTCGCGGATTTTCCGCCAGCGCGGTGCAGCTTTCCACCCAGTCGCCGCAATTGCAGTACTGCAGGTTGTGGATGCGGGAGATTTCGGCGTGATGGATGTGGCCGCAGATGACGCCATCGATGCCATAGCGAGCGGCTTCGCGGGCCACGGCCTCCTCGTAGTTGCCGATGTACTTGACCGCCTCCTTGACCCGGCCCTTGACGAAGGCGGACAGCGACCAGTAAGGCTGACCCATCATCTGGCGCACCAGGTTCACGGGATGGTTGAGACGCAACAGGGCATCGTACATCTTGCTGCCGAACATGGCGGTGAGCTGGGAGTATTGCACCACGCTGTCGAATTCATCGCCGTGCAGCACCAGGAAGCGGCGGCCATCGGCGGTGGTGTGCATGGCATGGCGATGAATGGCGATGCTGCCGAAAGTGGCGCCGGAATGGTCGCGGAACAAAGCGTCGTGGTTGCCAGGGATATAGATGACTTCAGTGCCCTGGCGCGAGGCCCCGAGCAGGAAACGCAGCACGTTGTTGTGCGCTTGCGGCCAGTAGATGCCGCGGCGCAGGGCCCAGACATCGATGATGTCGCCCACCAGATAGAGCCGTTCGCAGGGATGCTGCTTCAGGAACTCCAGCAACAGCTCGGCCTGACAGCCACGGCTGCCCAGGTGGACATCGGAAATCCAGATCGTGCGGTAGTCGGGCGGGGTGGGGCTGGGTAGCGCGTGCATGGGGAATCCTCCGGTCGGGATGGGCGGGGGGTTCAGGCCACGGCGGCGGTGGCGGCGCCTGTATCCCCGTCGTCCCGGATCCATCGGGACGTACAGGGAATCTTGCGCAGGTCGCAGCGCTGGGCGTAGCGCCGCGCGATATCATGGACTTCCCGCATCAGGCCGGCGCTCAAGGTGGTGGGTTTGAGCCCAAGATCCAGCAGGCAGCGGTGGTCGACCTGCAAGTCGTTTTCCGGCGCCTCCTGGCGCGGATTGGGTAGAAACCGCACTTCGGCGCCCGTCTGTTCCGCCACCAGAGCCGCCAGGTCGCGTACGCGATGCACCTCGGTGAGCTGGTTCATGATGCGCACGCGCTGGCCGGCCTGCGGCGGGTGGCGCAGGGCCAGTTCGATGCAGCGGACGGTGTCCTGGATGTGGATGAAGGCGCGGGTCTGGCCGCCGCTGCCGTGTACGGTCAGCGGATGGCCCACCGCTGCCTGCACCAGGAAACGGTTGAGCACCGTGCCGTAATCGCCGTCGTAGTCGAAGCGGTTGATGAGCCGCTCATCCAATTGAGTCTGCGCCGTCTGGGTGCCCCACACGATGCCCTGGTGCAGGTCGGTGATGCGTACCCCGTCGTTCTTGCTGTAGAACTGGAACAGCAATTGATCCTGGGTCTTGGTCATGTGGTAGACGCTGCCGGGATCGGTGGGATGAAGGATTTCCCGCTCCACCCAGCTTCCTGCCGCGTCGCGCAGCCGCACCGGCAGATAACCCTCGGGAATCGGCGCCCCGCTGCCGCCGTAGCCGTACACGCCCATGGTGCCGAGATGCACGAGATGGGCATCGAGCCCGACTTCCACCAGCGCGCACAACAGGTTGTGGGTGGCGGCCAGGTTGTTCTGGACGGTGTAGCGCTTGGTGGCCGGCGATTTCATGGAGTAGGGCGCCGAGCGTTGTTCGGCGAAATGCACCACGGCATCGGGAGCGCACTGGGCCAGCAACTCGCACAGGGCCTCATAGTCGTTGGCGAGATCCAGCGCCGCGAAGTGGATGGTGCGCCCGGTGCGGGCGTGCCAGGCGGCAAGCCGCTGTTCGATCGAGGCGATGGGGGTGAGTGAGGTGATGCCCAGTTGGTGATCGATGCGCCGCCGGGACAGATTGTCGACGATCTGCACCTTCATGCCCTGGGCAGACAGGTGCAGGGCTGTTGGCCAGCCACAAAATCCATCGCCACCCAGGACCAGTATGTTCATCGTCGGCCTCCATCCAGCGGAAAACCCTCGAACAGGGTGAACGGCAGCGGGAGCCGGGCTGGCACCAGATGCCCCAGGAATTCTTCAACCGAACGCTGCAGCGACCAGCCCATGGCGCTGGCGCGACAGTGTTCCGGAGCGATGTCGAGACATTGCAGGGCGGCCTGCGCCAGATCCTCGTCCAGATAGCCGTTTTCCCCGTTGCGAATCAGAGCGGTCGGCCCGACCACCGGATAGGCCGCCACCGGTACGCCACAGGCCAGCGCTTCCATCATGACGAGGCCCAGGGTGTCGGTGCGGCTGGGGAAGACGAAGCAGTCGGCGCTGGCCAAGTGGCGCACCAGCGCTTCGCCGGTCTGTACCCCGGTGAATCGTGCGGCCGGATAGCGCGCCTCCAGTTCGGCCCGGGCGGGCCCGTCGCCGACCACGTACTTGGTGCCGGGTAAATCAAGGCGCAGGAAGTCCTCGATGTTCTTCTCGGGCGCCACCCGGCCCATGTAGAGAAAAATGGGGCGGGGACCGGCGAGGAAGTCCTTGTCCATCGGGCGGAACAGCTCGGTGTCCACGCCGCGCCGCCACAGCACCAAGTTGGTAAAGCCGCGTCCGTGCAGCTCGTCGATCAGATCCGGATTGCTCACCAGGGTGCGCGTCGCGCCGCCATGGAACCAGCGCATCGCCGCATAGCCCGGCCCGGTGGGCAGAAAGGGCAGGCGGGCCTTGAGGTATTCCGGGAAGCGGGTGTGGAACGAGGTGGTGAATTGCAGGTTGCGTGCGGTGCAATAGCGCCTGGCCGCCAGCCCCAAGGGGCCTTCGGTGGCGATGTGGATGTGTTCGGGCTCAAAGGCTTCCAGCATGCGCCGCACCTGCCCGTCCGGCCAGATGGCCAGACGAATCTCGGCATAGCCGGGCATGGGGAGGGTGGTGAACAGGCTGGGTTGAATGACCTTGACCAAGTGGCCGAGGGAGCGCAGTCGGGTATCCAGCGTCGTCAGAGTGCGAACCACCCCGTTGATCTGGGGCTTCCAGGCATCGGTGACCAGGGCAATCCGCATCGGCCGTCTCGCTGCAGGGGGAGATTCCAGCCATCCGGACGGGGCGTCGCAGTTGGCGCTGCGCGAAGTATGCAAACGGTCTGTGACGGTACGATAACGCCCCGGTAACGGTTTAGTGACGATCCTCGGGCGGGGTCTTCGGCGTGGGGCGCAGCGCCTCGGCCGCTTCTGCGGTAACCGAGCGCAGATGAACATCACGTTGCGGGAAGGGAATTTCGATCCCGGCTTCGCGCAATGCGCGCTCCAGGGCCAGATGGAGCTGGTGGCGCACCGCCACCGAATCACCCAGATTCTTGACGAACACCCGCAGCTCGAAATTAAGTGAACTCTCGCCAAAACCGATGAACAGGACCGCTGGCGTGGGATCTTTCAGGATCAGCGGATTTTCCCGGACGGTCGCTTCCATGATGGTGAGTGCCTGCTGGGGATCTGCCCCATAGGCGATCCCGATGGGCACCACCACACGGGTGGTCAGGTCGCTGAGGGTCCAGTTGACGACGGGATCGGTGACAAAGCTCTTGTTGGGAATGATCAGCTCCTTGCGATCCCAATCCAGGATGGTGGTGGCACGGATGCGAATGCGTGAAACGGTCCCGGACACGCCGCCCACGGTGACGGTATCGCCGATGCGCACCGGGCGCTCGAACAGGATGATGATGCCGGCGACGAAGTTGGCCACGATCTCCTGCAAACCGAAGCCCAGGCCCACCGAGAGGGCGGCCACCAGCCATTGTGCCTTGCTCCAGTCGATGCCCAATTGATTGACGACGATGAGCAGACCCACCAGGAAAATGGCGTAGCGGCTGAGCAGGGTGGCGGCGTAGCGGGTCCCGGCATCCACGCTTTGGCGCTGCAGCACCAGCACTTCCAGGAGCCCTGGAATGTTGCGCGCCGCGCCCAGGGTGAAGGTCAGCGCCACCAGCGCCAGACCCAGACTGCCCAGGGTGACGGCGCGCGTGACCGGTCCGGCGCCGTCGCTGCCGGGCTCGGTAATGGACCACAAGGTGACCCGGTCCAGCACCTTGAGCGCGCTGAAGGTGTCGCCCCAGATCATGTAGAGCCCGCCGACGACCATCACCGCCAGGGCGAGCGTGAGCAGGGTGCGGACCTGCTCATTCATGGTTTCGAGATCCATCATCGCCTCGGGCGGCGGCTTGATGCCGCCCTCCCCGCCGGCCGGGGCGGCGGACGTCGCTGCGTCGGGGCGATTCAAGCCTTCCAGGAGCCGGCTGCCGATACGGGCCACCTCGATGCGGCGCAGGCTCACGGACAGCCCCCGGATCAACAGACTGATCACCAGGGCGCTGGCCGCCATCAGCCAGCCGCTGAAAAAGACGCGGGACTGCAGTTGCACGGCGGTGTAGGTGTAGCCAAAGACCGGCATCAGGGCGAGCAGCGCGGCGAAGACCAGCGCCAGCGCGTACCCGGCCTGGCGTCCGCGCCAGGCCCAACTGTCCCGATGGGCCTGAAGCCAGTTGCCCAGCACGCCCTGCATGGGATGGAAGACCCGCGTGGTGAAGACCAGTAACCCAACCGAGAAGCCAATGAAGGTTGCCCGTCCCAGAACAGCGGTGCTCAAGCCCTGCGGCTCCGCGGCGGCAAGACGCATGAGCACGGTGGCCAAGCCTGTCAGGAGCACCAGCCAGCGCAGGTTGCGGTAAAGCAGTTCCCGGGTCTGGGGTTGCCAGCGAAAATGACCCTCCAGGACACCGCCCCGGCTGCTCAGGCGGCGGAATGACTCGATCACCCAGCCTATCCACGCGGCATGGGTCAGGCCATTGCCCAGTCCGAAGATGAATCGATCTGCGCCCGCCTGATTTCCCAGCATCCAGCCGACCAGGCCCGCCAGCAGGGGCACGGGAAGCGCCAGGACGAAGCTGGCGAGGATGGCGCCGACGGTCAGGCCGAAATGATCCTGCGCGGGATCGGCGACGCGATCGCGGGTGCTGAGAAGGTACTGGCGCAATCGGCGGCGTCCGCGCAGGGCCAGGCCCAGGATCAGCACGCCCAGGGCCACGGCCAGTGGCCGTTCCTGTGCCTCGGCAGTCAGCGCCCGGCCCACCCGCCGCCAGCGCATGGGTTCGCCCAGCGTCACCACTTCCGCCAGCAGCTCGCCAAACCAGGCACCCCGGATGGGTGGATCGCTGGCAATCCACAGCAGGTTCTCATCCAGCAAGCGGGTGTAATCGGCGCCGATCTGGGTGAGTTGTTTCTGGTTCAGGTCCAATTGCCCCAGCCGGTCGATCAAGGTGAGATAGCTGCGGCTCAGGCGCTCCAGCAAATCCTTCTGGCTGTCCAGCAGCAGTTCCACTTCGGCGAGCAGATTGTCCGTTTCCCGGGCAGTGAGCGGTGTTTCGGCGTCATAGGTGAGCAACAGCGCGCGCGCGCGCTGCACGGTATCGTCCAGTTCACCGCGTTTTTCCTCGATCTGGAACTGGCGGAGGCGGGTCTCGGCGATCTGTTCGCTGCGCATGCGCGCCTGTTGCCGATAGACCTTCAGGTCCGGCAGGCGCTTGCGCTGTTCGTGCAGGACCCGGCTCAGCGCTTGTCCGACGCCGGCAATCTCGATCTGGGTCTGGGCGCTGCGGTACAGCGCCTGCACTTCTTCCATCTGGCGCGCCGTGTCCTCGTTGGTCCGGCTGACCTGGTCCAGTTGTTGCGCCAGTTGGGTCAATTCCTGCGACAAACCCGCATTCTCGGCTGCCAGGGTGTTGACCAGTGGATGCTGGGAGTCGACCTGTTCGATGGCGCGCTTGGTCTGGGTCGCCGCCTGGTCGGCGCTCCTGACGCGACTGCGACCCAGGCGCTGGATCAATAAATCCACCCGTGCCTGTAGCGAACGGCGCAAAGTGCGCGCTGCATCGCGTTCTGCGGTGAGCAGGGCGAGCCGCATGGGATGGGTTTGCAGTTGGGCCTGGCGCAGCTGGATTTCCGCTTCCATCATGTGAAAGCGGGTGGCTTGGGCGAGGAAGGCGGGCGCGGATGGGGAGAAGACGGCCGCGTTGTCGGCAAAGGATTTGGTCAATGCCGCCTGTTCGCTTTCCAGGGCCGCGATTTCAATCCTGGCCTGCGCGGGCTGGGCAGTGAGCGCGAGCAGTTCGTCTTCCAGTCGCGCCAGGCGCGACTGGGTTTCGCCCAGCTGTTTCTGGGCGCTGTCCAGGGCCTGTTCCATGGTCGCGACATCGGCGCTGGGAGGGGGCAGCAGGCCGGCCTGGTTCCCCCCGCGCTTGAGCTTGTCGATGCGGCTGTCGGCTTGGCGGGCGGTTTCGCGCAGCGCGGCGGCCTCGCTCTCCAGCGCTTTGATGCGCTCCAGATTGTCACGCACGGGCTGCAGGGGCGCGGCATCCTTTGCCGCCGCTACAGCTTCTTGTAGCTCAGTGACAGAAGGGATACGCGGACCGGCCTCGGATGGATCCGCCGCCCTGGCGACATGCAGGCTTGTGAGTGCGAGGATCAACAGGGCCAGGCGGAGACGGAAAAGCGGTTGCAGGGCGGTACGCATCGGGAAGCCGTGTGGAGAGCAATGGAGCGGTTTTACCCCAGCCCATCCAGCCCGCGCAAGGGCGAGGCCCGGGCAGAGTGCCCGGACCTCCTCAAAGATCACGCGCTCTGGATCGTGAGCTTTTGTTTGCGAACCACTTCGCGCTTGGGCAGGGTGATCTCCAGCAGGCCGTCCTTGCAGCTTGCCGTGGCCTTATCCACATCCACGGACGCAGGCAGGCTCACGGTGCGGACGAATTCCTGGCTGCTGATCTCACGGTGGTGGAATTCGCCGGTTTCCTCGGATTCGGTCCGCTTGTGGCCGCGCAGGGTGAGGCCCTGCTCGCTGACGGTCACCTCCAGATCCTCGGCGGTCAGTCCCGGCACCTGGGCCCGCACGACCACTTCCGCATCACGGTCGATGACATCCATCGCCGGCAGGGCGAGTTCGGACTGCTTGAACCATTCGTCCCAGCGCGGCCAGTCGCGCGGACTGAGGGACATCGGGCGATTGAAGAAACGCTCGAACTCCCGCTCCATCTCACGCAGGGGATGGAACCAGCGGACGCTGGGGCTCAGCGAGGCGGATGGGACAGGGGTCTGAACCGGCGTCTGGCCGGTTGATCCACTGTTCTGCTTGTTCTGCTCGGCTTCGCTCATCACAAACCTCCAATCCGAAGATGAAATTCTGAAGATGAAAATGGAATATTCGGATTGAACCCCTCACCTTGATTTCAGGCGGCGGGAAATCCGTCACCGTAATCTGGACCCGTCATTGCCGGATGCGCTTGACCTGCGTCAAAAATCCATTGCCGTGAATCAAGACGGTCATACGGATTCATCAATCGGTCCAATCCGCTATGCTTGGACCCTTGCAAACGGCTCCAAGGGGGAGCCGGCAATCAGCCAGGGAGGCGATCATGGGACCATTGGAAGGCGTCAAGGTACTCGAAATTGCCGGCATCGGACCCGGCCCGTTCTGCGGCATGATGCTGGCGGACATGGGGGCGGAGATCCTGCGGGTCGACAAGAAGAATGTCCCCGGCCTGAGCGGCAAGTTCGACGTGCTGGGCCGTGGCCGGCGTTCGGTGACCGTCGACCTGAAAAAGCCCGAGGGCGTGGACACCGTGCTGCGCCTGGCGGAACGGGCCGACGTGTTGATGGAAGGCTACCGGCCGGGCGTGATGGAGCGGCTCGGCCTGGGACCGGAGGTGTGTCTGGCGCGCAACCCCAAGCTGGTCTACGCGCGCATGACCGGTTGGGGCCAGTTCGGTCCTCTGGCTCATGCGGCCGGGCATGACATGAACTACATCGCCATCAGCGGCGCGTTGCATGCCATCGGCCGGGCCGGCGAGCGGCCGGTGCCGCCGATCAATCTGGTGGGCGACTTCGGGGGTGGCGGCCTGCTGCAGGCCTATGGCATCGTCTGCGCCCTGCTGGAACGGCAGCGCTCCGGCAAGGGCCAGGTCATCGACACCGCCATGACCGATGGCGCGGCGTTGCTCATGACCATGATGTATGGCTTCAAGGCAAGCGGCATGTGGAAGGACAGCCCGGAGAGCAACCTGCTGGACGGCGCCGCGCACTTCTACGACACCTACACCTGCAAGGATGGCCGCCACGTCGCCATTGGCTCGATCGAGCCGCAGTTCTATGCCTTGTTGCTGGAAAAAACGGGACTGAAGGACGACCCGGAATTCCGCAGCCAGATGAACCAGCGCAAATGGCCGGAGCTCAAGGCCAAGCTGCAGGCCGTCTTCCTGACCCGGACGCGGGATGAATGGACCGAGATCATGGAGGGCACCGACGTCTGCTTCGGGCCGGTACTGAGCATGGAGGAGGCGCCGCGGCATCCCCACAACGTGGCGCGCCAGACCTTCGTCGAGCGTGACGGGGT
>JBATEM010000075.1:0-2193 GCA_049664005.1 Candidatus Macondimonas sp. | reverse complement strand
CCTCGCGCACTGCCAGCAGGTCGCGCAGGGTGGCGGTCGGGCGCTGTTCCACCAAGGCGGCGAAGGCCTTGTAGTGGCTGTAGTCGCCACTGCTCACCGCCTGTTGCAGGGCGGCGATCACATCCGGGTTGAAGGCGTGATATTCGCCGCCATGGACGTATTTGAGCAGGCCGCCATGATCCATCAGCTTGCGTGGATTCCAGGCGCGCCAGGCCAGTTGGCGGATGCTTTCATCCAAGTGCGCGAAGCGGGCGCCCTGGATGCGCGACACCGTGCCCTTGAAGCAGCGGGTGACCACTTCCTCATGCAGGCCGACGATCTCGAACAACTGGGCGCCGCGATAGCTGGCGATGGTCGAAATGCCCATCTTGGAAATGATCTTGTAGAGACCCTTGTTGATGCCCTTGCGGTAGTTCTGCACCAGATCGGGGTGCGCCGCGGCGGGAATCTCGCCGCTTTGCGCCATCTGGTGGAGCATTTCGTAGGCCAGGTAGGGATAGATGGCGGTGGCGCCATAGCCCAGCAGCACGGCGAAATGATGCGGGTCGCGCGCGGTGGCGGTGGCCACGATCAGGTTGGCGCTGCAGCGCAGTCCCTTGGCCGCCAGATGATGATGCACGGCGCCCGTGGCCAGCAGGGCATGCACGGGATAGGTGTCGCGGGCCACCGCGCGGTCGTCCAGGATCAGGAAGACCTTGCCCGCCGTGACCGCCGCCTCGGCACGCTCACACAGGTCGGTCAGCGCGGCTTCCAGCGGGATGTCGGTCGGATAGTTGAGATCGAGAGACTGGTGGTCGAATCCGGCGCGGACCAGATCCATGAGGTTCTGGTATTTGCCCTCGGTGAGTACCGGGGAATCGAGCATGAGCCGGTTGGCATGCTCCGGGGTTTCCTCGAACACGTTGCGTTCGGGCCCCAGACAGGTCTTCAGAGACATCACCACCTGTTCGCGCAGGGGGTCGATGGGCGGATTGGTCACCTGGGCGAACTGCTGGCGGAAAAAGTCATACAGCGAGCGGTTGCGCTGGGACAGGATGGCGAAGGGGGTGTCGTCCCCCATGGAGCCCACCGCCTCCTGCCCCGCCTCTCCCAGCACGCGCAGGATCTGGTCGCGCTCCTCGAAGGACACGCCGAACAGCTTCTGGAAGACCTGGATCTGGTCGGTGGACAGGGGCGCCGAGGTCAGCCGCCGGTAATGCAGCTTGGACTCGATATGGCGTACCTGCTCCTTCAGCCACTGCTTGTAGGGGTGGCGCGATTTCAGCAGGTTGTCGATATCGGCGGGATAGAGAATCTGGCCGGTGGCGGTATCGGCAGCAATCATCTGGCCCGGCTTCAGGCGGCCCTTGATAAGGACGTCTTCCGGGGCGTAGTCGTAGACCCCTACCTCGGAGGCCAGCGTGATGTGGCGGTCGCGGGTGATCACATAGCGCGCCGGGCGCAGTCCGTTGCGATCCATGGCGCAGGCGGCATAGCGGCCATCAGTGAGCACGATGCCGGCAGGACCATCCCAGGGTTCCATGTGCATGGAGTTGAATTCGTAGAACGCCCGCAGATCCGGATCCAGGGTATCCAGGTTCTGCCAGGCGGGCGGCATCAACAGCCGCATGGCGCGGAACATGTCCATGCCGCCGGCCAACAGCACTTCCAGCATGTTGTCCAGGCTTTGCGAGTCCGATCCGGTCAGGGACACGATGGGCTGGATCGCCTCGATGTCTGGCAACAGCGGTGTGCGGAACAGCTTGGCGCGCGCCAGTGCCCAGTTGCGGTTGCCCTGCACGGTGTTGATCTCGCCATTGTGGGCGAGATAGCGGAACGGCTGGGCGAGGCGCCACTGCGGCCAAGTGTTGGTGGAAAAGCGCTGGTGAAACACCGCCAGCGAGGATTCCATGCGCGCGTCATCCAGATCGCGGAAGAACACCGGCAGGTTGGCCGGCATCACCAGCCCCTTGTAGGCAATGACGTCGACCGCCAGGCTGGGCATGTAGAAATGGGGGTCCTGGGATTCAAGCGCCTTTTCGGCCTGACGCCGGGCCAGGAACAAACGCCGCTGGAATTCGCCCCGTTCCATGCCGGCGGGTGCATTGACGAAGACCTGTTCGATGTGGGGCAGCGTCTTGAGGGCCTCGTTGCCGCAGGCGGACGGGTCGGTGGGCACCAGACGCCAGCCGGCCAGATCCAGCCCTTGGGCGG
>JBATEM010000074.1:0-4878 GCA_049664005.1 Candidatus Macondimonas sp. | reverse complement strand
GTCTATCTGCTGCCCAACCTGCTCACGACCGGCACCCTGTTTGGCGGGTTCTACGGCATCGTTGCCGCCATCGACGGCTTGTTTCTGCAAGCTGCCGTGGGTGTTTTCCTGGCGGGTCTGCTGGACGGGCTGGATGGCCGGGTCGCGCGCCTGACCCATACCCAAAGCGAATTCGGGCGCGAGTACGACAGTCTGGCCGACATGGTCAGCTTCGGACTAGCACCGGCCTTGATCGTTTATCTCTGGGGACTGCGGGAACTGGCGCATTTCGGCTGGCATTGGGGACAGGTGGGTTGGCTGGCGGCCTTTGTCTATGCCGTCGGTGCGGCCCTGCGACTGGCCCGGTTCAATACGCAATCCTCGGAGATCAGCCGGCGTTATTTCGTGGGGCTGCCCAGTCCGGCTGCGGCTGCCGTGGTCACGGGACTGGTGTGGGTGTGCGCCGACACCGGGATCAGCGGGGTGTCGATGAGCATTCCGGCGGCGCTGATCACCGCCAGCGCTGGCGCGCTCATGGTCAGCAGCATTCGCTACTACAGCTTCAAGGACATCAAGCTGGCCGAGCGAGTGCCGTTTCGCTATTTGTTGATGATGGTGGGCGTGCTGGTCCTGATCGCCTTCAATCCGCCGCTGGTCTTGTTTCTGTGTTTTTTTGGCTACATGCTCACCGGAGTGGTCCAGGCGGCATTGCGGCGCCGGCGCCGCAAGAGCCATTCGGTGACCAGCGAATGATCGACATCATCCGGGGTAAAGCAGCAACGGCTTGGACGAAGCAGGGGGATCCGCGATGCAACGCCTGATGATTTTTGACACCACCCTGCGCGATGGCGAGCAGAGCCCCGGCGCCTCCATGACGCGAGAGGAAAAGCTGCGCATCGCCACTGCGCTGGAGCGCTTGCGGGTGGACGTGATCGAGGCGGGTTTCCCCATCGCCAGCCCGGATGATTTCGCCGCGGTGCGGGCGGTGGCCGAGACGGTGCGTGAGAGCATCGTCTGCGGGTTGGCGCGCGCCAAGGCCGAGGACATCGATCGCGCGGCGGAGGCCTTGCGTCCGGCGGCTCGCGGCCGCATCCATACCTTCATCGCGACATCCCCCATCCATATGGAACGCAAGCTCGGCCTGCGCCCGGAACAGGTGCTGGAGCAGGCAGTGTGGGCGGTACGGCGGGCGCGGCAATACATCGACGATGTGGAATTCTCCCCGGAGGATGCCGGCCGCTCCGATCCGGAATTCCTCTGCCGCATCGTCGAGGCGGTGATCGAGGCGGGCGCCACCACGGTCAATATCCCCGATACCGTCGGCTATAGCGTACCCGAACAGTTCGGCGCCCTGATCCGACGTCTGATCGAACAGGTTCCCAACAGCGACCGTGCGGTATTTTCCGTGCATTGCCACAACGACTTGGGTCTGGCAGTGGCCAATTCGCTGGCGGCGGTCAGCCAGGGCGCGCGCCAAGTGGAATGCACCCTCAACGGCCTGGGCGAGCGGGCGGGCAACGCGGCGCTGGAGGAAATCGTCATGGCGATCCGTACCCGGCGCGACTTTTATGAATTGAATCTGGGTATCGATACCACGCATATCGTGCCGTGTTCGCGCCTGGTGTCGACCATCACGGGTTTTCCCGTGCAGCCCAACAAGGCCATCGTCGGCGCCAATGCCTTTGCCCATGAATCAGGCATCCACCAGGACGGCGTGCTCAAGAGCCGGGAAACCTACGAAATCATGCGCGCCCAGGATGTGGGCTGGGACACCAACCGCCTCGTGCTGGGCAAGCATTCCGGCCGCAACGCCTTTCGCACCCGTTTGCACGAACTGGGCGTGACGCTGGAAAGCGAAACTGAACTCAATGAGACTTTTCAGCGCTTCAAGGCGCTGGCGGACAAGAAACACGAAATCTTCGACGATGACCTGTTGGCGCTGGTAACCGACGTGGAGTGGAGCAGCGCCAACGAGCACTTGCACCTGGTGGCGCTGCGGGTCAGTTCGGAAACCGGTGAGGTTCCTCGCGCGCAGATCACCTTGCGCGTCAATGGCGAGGAACGACAGCTTGAAGCCAGTGGTGCGGGCCCCGTGGACGCGGTGTTCAAGGCCATTGCCCAGTGCTGCGCGGCGGATGCCGAATTGCTGCTGTATTCCGTGAATGCGATCACCTCCGGCACCGACGCCCAGGGCGATGTCACGGTTCGGCTCGCGGCCCAGGGGCGCATCGTCAACGGCCAGGGGGCCGACGTGGACATCATCCTCGCTTCGGCCAAGGCCTATCTCAACGCGTTGAACAAGCTCATGGATCCGGCGGCGCGGGCCCACCCTCAGTACGGCGAGATTTGAAGCGGACGGAGGCTTGCCCTGTGGATGCCCGGCAGCATCGGGCCGCACTGGCGGCTCTGGAGATCATTGAATGGGTTCCCGCGGCTGGCATCCCTGAGCCCGCGTTGCCGCCGATCGAGAAGGGACGTCCAGTCCACGACCAGCGGCCTGCTCCGCAGACCCTGGATCAGCGTGCGGCATCTACTGAAGAACTCGATTGGGAGGCGCTACGCGCGCGGGTGGCGGCATGCACCGCTTGTGAGCTGTGCCGCGGCCGCACCCAGACGGTGTTTGGCGTGGGCGATCCCCGTGCACGGTTGGTGATCGTGGGGGAAGCGCCGGGCGCTGAAGAAGATCGGCAAGGCGAACCCTTTGTCGGGCCGGCCGGGCGGTTGCTCGATGAGATGCTGCGCGCCATTGGTCTGGGCCGGGAGCAGGTCTATATCTGCAATATTCTCAAGTGCCGCCCACCCAACAACGCCGATCCCACGCCCGCCCAGGCGGCCGCCTGCCGGCCGTTTCTCGCCCGCCAGATTGCCTTGATCAATCCGCAACTGATTCTGGCGGTGGGGCGCGTCGCTGCGCAGAACCTGCTGCAGGTCACGACGCCCTTGAGCCGGCTGCGGGGTCAGATCCATCACTTCGCTACCGTTGATTCGAGGGCTTCGCTGCCGGTCTGGGTGACTTACCATCCCGCCTACCTGCTGCGTTCCCCGCAGGAGAAGGCGCGCGCCTGGGAGGATCTCAAGGCCGTGCGCGGACTCCTGGAGCGATCCTCGGCATGAGCGCCCACCAGCGCTGGGACGGTATCCTGGAGCGCCCCCTGACCCTCCAGGATCTGCCTGCCATCATGGCGATCGAGCGGCGCGCCTATGAGTTTCCCTGGACAACGGGCATTTTTAGCGATTGCCTCCGGGTCGGATATACCGCCTGGGGGCTGGAAGAATTCGCCACGCTGCGGGCCTATTGCATTACCTCCATCGCCGCAGGTGAAGCGCATATCCTCAACCTCTGCGTGGATCCCAGTTATCAGGGGCTGGGCCTGGGCGGTCGCTTGCTCGGCCGCATGCTCGATCTGGCCCGGAAGCGCCAGGTCGAGCGGGTGCTGTTGGAAGTGCGGCCTTCCAACGAGCAGGCCATGGCGCTGTATCACCGTTACGGTTTCAGCAAGGTGGGCGAACGCCGCGGCTACTATCCTGCCCAGGGCGGGCGCGAGGATGCAGTGGTGATGAGTCTACGCCTTAGTCCGTAGCGGCTTTTTTGTCGTCACTGGCGGACAGCCTGTCATTGCATGTCGCACCCCGGATCGATTCCTGTTTGCAAATCATCCCGGGCTGCACTAAGGTTCTCTGAAAAATAGGCTCGACACCGCCATTGATGGCCGTTTCAGCCAAAACCAGGGTGAGGAAAATGCTTCCCAATCAGGGAAGCTCGCTTTCAGTCAAGCGATACGTTGATCTTGCGATGCATTGCGCGGGTGATGCCAGGGCAGACGTCCTGTCCTCGCACCCCCTGCCCGTGTGTCGCCAAGAACACCGTTCGTCGGGGTCGCTCAGTGGATGGGGAGCCAATTGGGGTTCCGCTCGAATCATGGAGGAAATGAAGAATGACAAGGATGCCGTCATTGCGTCAGACGGTGGGTAATCAACAGGCGAACGGCCCTGTTGCCCCAAAAGATAAGCGGTCATGGTCGCTCACTGTGGCGCTGCTCGCAGCGTCGTTCGCCCTGCCGGTGCAGGCAGCAGGCCCCAAGGCGGGCGAGATCTATGTGGGAATGGGGGGTGGACTGTTCACCCCGGAATTCAATCTCGAAAATTCCAGCCAGCCCTCGATTGCCCCCAACCAGCAGCAACAGAACATTGCCATCCCACGCATCAGCATCGGGCCCATCGGCTTTCGCTTGCCCGTATCGATTGTTGCAGGCAATACACAAGCTCAGCAATCCGATGACCCCGAAAACCGCGGGGTGATTTCCCTGAATGGTGGCCTCGGCTATCAGTTCACCGATCACCTGGGCGTGGAGGCGGGCCTGGGACTCACCCTGCCGCGCATTCTGCTGGAAGGTCCCATCGTCACTCGCGTCATCAGCAACGATCCGGAAACGATCAGCATCAAGATCGCCGCGCCAGCCATCATCCCCATCACCGCCTCGGGCATCTACACCTTCCTGCCCAACAACATCGTCAGCCCATTCGTCGGGGTCGGGCTGCTGATCGCCGATCTGGGCAACCGGCTCACGTTCAACGAAGCCTCTGACACCATCGCGGCTGAGGGCGGCTTCGAGGTCGGCTATGTGTTGGATGCCGGCGCCCGCTTTCGCGTGAATGATAACTGGTATGGGAGCGTCGGGCTGCGCTACGGCCTGATCGACAGCCCGGAGCTGGAAGACGATCGGGGCAACACGATTGCGATCGAAGATCTGGAGATCCGCGAGATCCGCTTCGGCGTCGGGATGACCTTCCCGGGGTCCATCCTGCCGTTTGTGGCAGGCGGTAACTGACCTTGGGGGTCGCCGATCCGGCGGCATGAATACCGCGCTCCGGGGATCCCGCTTGCGCATATGGAGTTGT
>JBATEM010000073.1:0-2028 GCA_049664005.1 Candidatus Macondimonas sp. | reverse complement strand
CCGCCGCGACGACCTGAGCGGCCCGCGCGCGGAGACGGGCGCCTGAACTGGCTTCAGCGGCCAAGACAGACACCCCGCAATGTCCGGCTTTGGGCCAGTTCCGTAGCCGCCAGGGGACGACCGCCAGGGCGCTGGACTTGCTCCAGCCACAGCCGACCGGCGCCCGTGGCCACCGCCACGCCCTCCCGATCCGCCTGCACCACGGTTCCCGGCACGGCGGTTTCAATGACATCGGGGTCCGGACGGGCGCGCCAGATGCGCAGGACTTCTTCCCCAAGCCGGGTCTGGGCCACCGGCCAGGGATTGAAGGCGCGGATCTGTCGATCAATGGCCACCGCCGCTTGCTGCCAGTCGATCCAGGCCTCGGCTTTTTCCAGCTTGGCGGCATGGGTCACACCCGCCACCGGCTGCGGCTCGGGCCTCAATCGCCCAGCCGCCAGATCCGGCAGGGCCTCGGCAAGCACCTCGGCGGCAAGCTGGGCCAAACGGTCATGCAGTTCTCCTGCAGTCTCCGTCAATCCGATGGGACAGGATCGGCGCAGCAGCATGGGGCCCGTATCGAGCCCCGCTTCCATCTGCATGAGCGTGATCCCCGTTTCGCTATCCCCCGCGAGGATGGCGCGCTGGATGGGAGCGGCGCCGCGCCAGCGCGGCAGCAGGGAGGCGTGGAGATTGACACAGTCCAGACGCGGCAGATCGAGTACCGCCTGGGGCAGCAGCAGCCCGTAGGCGATCACCACCATGAGATCGGGGGCCAGCTGCGCCAGCTGGGCTTGGGTGTCCGCATCCTTCAGTCGCTCGGGCTGGAACACAGGCAGTCCCAGCGCCTGGGCACGGCGCTTGACCGGGGAGGCTTGCAATTGGCGACCCCGGCCCGCCGGCCGATCAGGCTGCGTGTAGACGCCAACAAGCGGGTGTCCGCTGTTCGCCAGGGCGTCCAGCGTCGGCACGGCAAATTGGGGGGTTCCGGCAAAGACGATACGTAAGGGTTGGTTCAAGCGGACAGACCGGGGTGAGGTTAGGGGCCAGGACATGCCGGATCCGCGGCGCGGTCGCAAGGGATGCCTCGACAATATTGGGCTTGATTGAATTTAAATGGGGAACCGGGGATTCGTGACAGGACCCGCTCGCTATAGGGCAAACAGCGGATCATGGATGCCGACCATCGCGGCCATTTGACCGCAAGCGGAGCGGAGCGAACCGCCATCCTGAACGCAAGCGGCTGAAGCACTGATTGCCATGCTACACATTGACGGAATCAATCCACCATGCGTCAACCGGCCACGCCGGCAGGTTCCGCGGCACGCTGGCTCTTGATCAGCTTCTTGCGAATCCGCTGGCGCTTGATTTCAGAGAGGTAATCCACGAACAGCTTGCCATCCAGATGATCGATCTCATGCTGGATGCAGACTGCGAGCAGGCCATCCGTTTCCAGCTCCAGCGGCTGGCCATCACGCCCCAGGGCGCGCACGCGGATCTGCTCCGCGCGGGTCACCGGCTCATAAAATCCCGGCACCGACAGACAGCCTTCCTCGCTTTCCTGAAGCCCATCGCGGGCGATGATTTCCGGGTTGACCAGAAACAGGGGCTGGTCGCGATCATCGGAGACGTCCGCCACCAGCATGCGCAGATGGATATTCACCTGCGTGGCGGCAAGGCCAACGCCCTTGGCGGCGTACATGGTTTCCAGCATGTCGTCCAGCATGCGGCGCAGGGCATCGTCCACTGCCCCCAGCGGAGCAGCCCGGCGGCGCAGGCGGGGATCGGGAAAATGCAGGATGTCGAGTATGGCCATGGCGTTTCGTAAAGTCGGCGGCGATTGCGTCGTTAACCTTATCGGCATCCCGTGGTCGTGACCGACGTCCGGAGCCGTGAATGGGTTTCATTATACCCCCTGTTCTGGACGGGGAGTGAGTACGCAAGAGAGGGCCTGTGTTCATCCTGAAACTGCCACGGCCGCTCGCCGGCCTGATTACGGGATCCCTGGCGACGTTGCTGGCCGCCTGCGCCACCGCGCCGCACGTCGCC
>JBATEM010000072.1:0-6903 GCA_049664005.1 Candidatus Macondimonas sp. | reverse complement strand
GAACCACATCAGCAACCAGTGCCACAGCCGTTTCAGCCAGTTGCCGCGTTCCACCGCCTGCTTGGGATACAGCGGCGCTTCCAGCAAGGGTTCGTCATTGAAGCGCACCACCAGCTTGCCGATGGCCGCATCGACGGGCAGCGGCGCGATCAGTTTCTCCTGCACTTCCGCCTGGGTTTTCACCCCTTCGTATTGGCCCCGGGGTACGGTGATGTAGAGATCCTTCGGCAGGGTCAGCGCGATCTTGTTTACCTTGCCCATCCAGACAGGAGCTTCCGTGACGACTTCGCCAGCTGGGTAGAGGCGATGGGTGCTGTAGAAGCGGAAGCCATAGTTGAGCAGTGCCTGACTGTCGTTCATGCGGTCATTGTCACTGGGGGTGCCCATCACCACGCTGATCAGGCGCATCTGGTCGCGTTTGGCCGAAGACACCAGGCAGAAGCCGGCCGAGCTGGTGTGCCCGGTCTTCATGCCATCCACACTGGCGTCGCGCCACAGCAGGCGGTTGCGATTGTGCTGCTCGATGCCGTTGAAGAGGAGCTGGCGAATCGAATACCAAGTGTAGTACTGCGGGAAATCGCGAATCATGGCCTGCGCCATCAAGGCGATGTCATGGGCCGTGGTGTAGTGGTTGGGGTCGGGCAGGCCGGTCGCATTCATGAAGTGGGTATTGGTCATCCCCAGCTTCTGCGCATACTGGTTCATCAGGCCCGCGAAGGATTCCTCGGCCCCGGCGATGTGCTCCGCCAGCGCGATGCTCGCATCGTTGCCCGATTGCACGATCATGCCCTTGATGAGCGTTTCGACATCGATCTGCGAACCAACCTTGAGAAAGGTCCGGGAACCTTCCGAGCGCCAGGCCTTCTCGCTGATGGTCACTTGTTCGTCCAGCTTGAGATCGCCATCGGCGATTTGCTGGAAAGCGACATAGGCGGTCATGATCTTGGTGATACTGGCGGGTTCCACGCGGCTGTCGGCGTTGTGATTCACCAGCAGTCGGCCGCTGTCATGGTCCATGAGAACATAGCTGGCGGCATTGATCTGCGGCGGGGCCGGCACCGGGATGGGTGCGGCGAGGGCGGCGGTGGTCCAGAGCAGGAGCATGGACCAGAGGGCGAAGAAACGGAATCGGTTGGGCAACATGGGAGATGGGGGCCCTTGTCGGTGGCGTGCCAGAAGACGGGAAACGGCTTCCCGCGGAAGCGCCCATTCTAGCCCGTGGCGCGAAGCGCACAACCCCGCGGCGCCAAGTCGATCGCCGCCGCGCCGAATTGACATGGGCCGTCCAAGACCAACGGGACGCGGCGCCCACCCGGATGCCGCATCGATCAACCGTCGAGCCGCATCCCCCCGCCGAGCAAGGAGACCCCGCCATCCAGCGCGATGATCTGTCCCGTCATATACGCGGCCAGCGGGGAAATCAGGAACAAGGCCAGATCGGCCATTTCGTCCACCGTGGCCATACGCGGGGCTTGCGCCGAAACCGCAGTGCTATCCATCGGACCGGAAGCGCGCGGCGTATTCATCCTTCAGGTGGCGCTTGAGCAGCTTGCCGGACGGCAGGCGTGGGAGATGGTCGCTGAAGTCGATGTGGCGGGGCAGCTTGTAACGGGCCAGGTGTTGTGCCGCGAACTGGCAAATCTCCTCTGCCAGTTCCGCGGATCCATCCACGCCCTTGATCGGTTCGATCACGGCCTGGACGGCTTCGCCCCAGTCCGCATCGGGCACCCCGAACACCGCGACATCCGCAACCTTGGGGTGGTTGATGAGCACGGCCTCGATCTCGGCAGGATAGATGTTGGCGCCCCCCGACAGGATGAGATCGGTGCGCCGGTCGCTGATGAACAGCCAGCCTTCCGCGGTGAGGTGGCCCAGGTCGCCGGCGGTGATCATGCCGTCGCGCTTGACCGAGCGGGTCTTGTCCGGGTCCTTGTGGTACTGGAAGTCGCCGAGGCCAGCGGTCATGTAGATGGTGCCGACCTCGCCGGCGGGCAGTTCCCGGCCTTCGTCGTCCAGGATCCGGACCTGGATGCCGGGCCAGGCACGACCGACGGTGCCGGGGTGGGCCAGCCATTCCCCGGGCTTGACGAGCGTGCCGCCGCCTTCGGTTGCGCCGTAGTACTCGTAGATCACCGGACCCCACCAGTCCAGCATTTGCCGCTTGATCTCGACAGGGCAAGGGGCGGCGGCATGGATGACGTTGCGCAGGCTGGACAGATCGTAGTGATTGCGGATCGTTTCGGGCAGGCGCAACAGCCGCACGAACATGGTGGGCACCATGTGGGTGGTGGTGACGCGGTAGCGCTCGATGCACTGCAGGGCGTTTTCAGCATCCCATTTGTCCATCAGGACCAGCGTCTGTCCCATGTGCAGGGCACCGGTGCTGAAACCGGCCGGTGCGGAGTGATACAGCGGCCCCTGGCAGAGGTGGACACCCGCGCCGGGTTTGATGTCGAACAGGAAGAACAGAATTTGGCCCAATTGAGCGGCCTGCTCGGGCTTGCCCTCGGGCAGGGGGCGCAGCACACCCTTGGGTTTGCCGGTGGTGCCCCCGGTGTAGAGCATCAGCGTGCCGGCGCTGCGTTCATCCGGTGGTGTCTCGGGCTGTCCGGCCAGCAGGCTTTCATAAGGGCTGAAACCGGGAATGTCACCCACGGCGTAGCACTGGTTTTCGGCGAGGCTGGCCTCCCGGGCTGCCTGCAGCGCCGTCGCGGCGTAGTGCGCATCGGCGATGAGCACGCGGGCATCGCAGTTCTCGACGATGTAGGCGGCTTCCTCACCGGTGAGATGCCAATTGATGGGCGTGACATACAGGCCGATCTGGGTGGCGGCCATGTAGCTCTCGATCCATTCCAGGGTGTTGGGCAGGAGCAGCGCCACATGATCGCCACGACGCAGTCCCAGAGCCTGCAAGGCATGCGAGATCCGGTTCACCCGCGCGCCCAGTTCGCCGAAGGTCAAGGCCTGTCCATCCGGCGTGACGAGTGCCGGCCGGGCGGGATCGCGCTCGGCCCATTGCCAAAAGGAATTTGCTTGCATGGTGTTCCCGCTCCCGGTGTGGATGGTTTTTTCCCTTCCATGGGGTTTAGCTCACGCCGGGCGATCCTTCCAGGCCCTTTGTGTACCCATGGCCCGGATCGGCGGCGCGTGAAAAATCAGCCGGGAACGCTTGCAAAAGCGCCCGCCCGGCGGAGCGCCGGGCGGGAGAGGGAAGGGATTGTTCAGGGTTGGCGGACAGGGCGGAAGCCGGTGATCATGAGGACATCGTCGGTGCCATAGCCGTCCACATCCATGCTGCCATCTGCGGGGTCATCGCTGTGCTGGATGGAGACGTAGGCCGTACGGCCGTCACCGCTGAAGAGGAAACCGGTGGGCTCGGCCGAACGGTCCACCACGGAGAGCATTTTCACGCAGCCGTCGGTTTTGATATCCCGATCCGCACCGTCCGGCAGGCAGACCCAGATGTCGCCGTGGGAATTGTCCTCGATGACATAGGTATTGCGTGTGCCGGGTTGGAAGGCGAGGTTGTCGGGCTGGTTGAAGTCGGCATCGCCTTCCACGAAGCGGTTGACCGTCACGGTGCGCGTGTTGTTGGCCGTGAGCGGCGCACGATCGATCCCGCACATCACCTCGCCGTAGTTCTCGGCATCGGCGTTGCCGGTGTTGGTCCAGCAGAAGCGCACGCCTTCCCCGGTATGGGCGGGATCGTCGTGCAGGTCCTCGGGCCGGTAGTAGCCGGTGGCTCCGGCATTGTGGGCATCCACCCGGGCATTGGCGGCGGTCACGCTCACCCAGGCGCCCTGGCCGATCTCGCAGCCCTGGCCGAACTGCTGTTTATTGTCCACACAGGAAACCTGCAGGGCATAGACGTTTCCGGCAAGCAAGGGGGACTGGTTCAGGTTGCTGATCGCCTGGCCCGTCGCGGGGGTGTTCGGAACGAACTTGAACAGCGCGCCGCCGTCGGTGTCGTTGGGCGTGCCAGGGCGCAGTTCATCGCCCCCGAAAACAACACCTTGCGAGGTAACGGCCAAACCTTCCCAAGCCATTTTCGGCAGGGCGCTGCGCAGGGCCAGCTTGTTGGTGGTGTCCGTCATGTCGGCGCCGGTCGAATCGAACAGATTGGACATGCCGCGGGTGGTCAGGCTGAGATTGGTGAGGGTCAGTGGGTTGAGGATCTCATAGAGCTGGCCATCGTCTTGCTCCTCGCTCACCACGATCGTGCCCCACGGGGTACGGCGGATGCCGTCGCAGCGGCTCATGCCGCGCAGCATGGTTTCCACCACGCCATCCGAGAGGCGGATGCGCTGCACCGAGGGATTTAATTTATCGGTGGTGCCATTGGGGAACTTGCCGAGTGACTCACGCGCACCTTCCACACAGGTAATCAGATGGCTAGGTTGGGTGTCGGTGGGCCAGAACGCCATCATGTCGGTATGTTGCGCGGTATTGCGGGTGAGATAGCTCACTTTCAGCCCCTGCGCTACCAGCACCTGGGCACTGGCGGGCTGGCCGGGCGCGCGGGCATAGCCGGATGGCGGGGTGGCCGAGGCGGCAATGGGTTTGGTGAAGCCGAACAGGCGGCTGCTGCCGGATTCCAGTTGCTTCTGCATCAATTCGCCAAAATCGGCGGCCAGGACCGGCCCGGAGGCCAGGATCCCGAAGCCGATGGCTACCAGGGTCAAGTTGCAACGACGCATGAGGCATCCTCCTGAGTAAGAGCGGGGTGGGACGCGGACAGTCTGGTTCCGGCTTGGCGATGAAATGGTGAAGTTACGGTGTCAGCAAAGTGACAAGGAATTCAAGGCGGGGCGCCGTGTCCCAGGCCGGCAGCGGGTTGCTCTGCACCCGATGTTCCATTGCGGGTTCACTGGGTGCGGACACCACGGGCGATAGTCAGGCGCCAGCGCGTCTCAGGAAGAGGCATGACCCGCCCAAGGAGCTGCTTGACCCGCTGATGGCAGGTTGCAGAGGCGACGTGCGGCGGGGTGCTGGGTATCATAGGCGCTGATTGTCGCGGCAGTGGATGTCAGGACTGCGTCAAGGCCCGCATCACCCTCTTCCAGGTGTAACCCCATGAAATACGCCGTCATTCCCGTGACCCCCTTTGCCCAGAACTGCACCATCATCATGTGCGAGCAGACCCGTGAGGCGGCGGTGGTCGATCCCGGTGGGGAGGTGGCACGGATCCGCGCCATCCTGGCCAAGCACGAACTCACCCTGACCCGCATTCTGGTGACCCACGGCCATCTCGACCATGCCGGTGGCGTGGCGGAGTTGGCTGAAGCCACGGGCATGCCGGTGGAAGGCCCCCACAAGGCGGATGATTTCTGGATCAAGATGATCCCCCAGCAGAGCCAGATGATGGGTTTTGGCGGCCGCAGTTTCACCCCCGACCGCTGGCTGGAGGAGGGCGACACCGTGACCGTCGGGCGGCATACCCTGCAAGTGTTGCATTGTCCCGGTCACACGCCGGGGCATGTGGTGTTCTTCGAGCCCGAGGCCGGGTTCGCCCAGGTTGGCGATGTCTTGTTTGCCGGTTCCATCGGTCGCACCGACTTTCCCGGCGGCGATCACGAGACGCTGATCCGCAGCATCCGCGAGAAGCTGTTTCCCCTCGGCGACCATGTGCGCTTCGTGCCCGGACACGGCCCCACGTCCACGTTTGGCCAGGAGCGGCGCACCAATCCCTTCGTCTCGGGCCAGTACGGCTGAATCATGGCGGGCGTATGCATGACGCAGGAATCCCTCTCCTGGCGCACGGTGGGGGGGGATTGTGGGACATCACGGGGGTGGTGCAGGCGGTGGTGGACCGCTCTGGCGTCACCACCGGCCTGTGCCATGGCTTCCTGCGCCATACCAGCGCTTCGCTGATCCTGTGCGAGAACGCCGATCCGACCGTGCGCACCGATCTGGAAGCCTTTGCCGCGCGTTTCGCCCCCGATGGCGATCCCCGCTATCGGCATCATCTGGAAGGACCGGACGACATGCCGGCCCATCTGCGCGCCGTATTCACCCAGGTCGAAGTCACGGTTCCCGTGCGGCACGGCCGCTGCGCATTGGGGACCTGGCAGGGCATTTTCCTGTGGGAGCACCGGCTGGACGGTCAGGCGCGAGAAGTGCTGGTTACGGTGTGGGGGACGTGAAGGCGGACGTTGGGGCGCCGTAACGGATGCTGTCCGGACTGATCGTGCCGCCTGAAATGATGAAGCGCATGGCCTCGTCCACCGTCCAGTCCGTGGCGGTCAGCCGGTCGGTCGGGACGATTTGCACATAGCCGGAAGTGGGATTGGGCGTCGTGGGCACGTATACCGCCGCCAGTTCCTGGCCAGAGCCCGCATCCTTGAGAATTTTGGTGACAAACCCGACGGCGCGCATGTGGGGGCCGGGAAACTCGATCAGCACCACGCGCTGGGGCTGGTCGGGATGGCTCTCCAGGGAGCGCAGCAACTGCCGGACCCCGCCGTAGATGGTCTGGACCAAGGGGATGCGGTGCAGGATCCCATCCATCAGCGCGATCACGCGCCGGCCGACGACAAAGCTGGTCAGAAGACCCAGCAGATAGAGAGCGAGCAGCGTCAGCAGCGCGGCGACCAGCGATTGCACCCCAGGCAGCAGAAGCAATCCGATGAGCGGGTCGGTCGGCCCATTCAACCGGCTGGCCAGGGTGCGCACAGCCGGCATGCTGACGGCGGTCAGTTGGTCGAAAATGAAGGCCAGCACCCACCAGGTAATCCAGAGCGGGATGATGGTGATCATCCCGGTGACTAGATAGCGTTGGGGATGCCATTTGTTATTGCGCCAGTTCATTTTGGACTCCTGCATCTGAACGAGGGATCAGTTTCATGCCCACGCCGCCGCCCTGGTCTCCCCATGCCCAGCGCCGGCCTGTCACCGGGCCGCGGC
>JBATEM010000071.1:0-1584 GCA_049664005.1 Candidatus Macondimonas sp. | reverse complement strand
GCGGTGAGGCCATCCGCGCCCTGTCCATGGAAGGCCGCATGACGGTCTGCAACATGGCCATCGAGGCCGGCGCCCGCGCCGGATTGATCGCGGCCGATGAGAAAACCATTGCCTACGTCAAGGATCGTCCCCAGTCGCCCAAGGGCGCGCTGTGGGAGCAGGCAGTGGCGGCGTGGCAGGATCTGCATTCCGATCCCGATGCGGCGTTCGACACGGTGATCCGGCTGGACGCGGCGGCCATCGAGCCGCAGGTGACCTGGGGCACTTCCCCGGAAATGGTGGTCGCGGTCGGCGATCGGGTGCCCGATCCGGAGCGTGAGACCAATCCCGGCAAGGCCGAGGGGATGCGCCGCGCCCTGGCCTATATGGGTCTGACGGCGGGAACGCCGATCACGGACATCGCGCTCGACAAGGTCTTCATCGGGTCGTGCACCAATTCGCGTATCGAAGACCTGCGCGCGGCGGCGGCAGTGGTGAAGGGCCACAAGGTTTCGCCTCGCCTCAAGCTGGCGATGGTGGTGCCGGGTTCCGGGCTGGTCAAGACCCAGGCCGAGTCCGAAGGGCTGGACCGCGTTTTCATCGAGGCGGGATTCGAGTGGCGCGAACCGGGGTGCTCCATGTGCCTGGCCATGAACGCCGACCGCCTGGAACCGGGCGAGCGCTGCGCTTCCACCAGCAACCGCAATTTCGAGGGGCGCCAGGGCCAGGGCGGGCGCACCCATCTGGTGAGTCCGGCGATGGCGGCAGCCGCTGCGATTGCCGGTCATTTCGTCGATATCCGCCAGTTCGGCTAAAGGGAGCGCATGCAATGCAGGCATTTACAACGTTCAACGGCTTGGTGGCACCCTTGGATCGCGCCAATGTGGATACCGATGCGATCATCCCCAAGCAGTTCCTGAAATCCATCCACCGCACCGGCTTTGGCCCCAATCTGTTTGACGATTGGCGCTATCTGGATGCCGGCGGCCTCGATGTGGACAACGCCACGCGTCGGATCAATCCGGATTTCCTGCTCAATCAGCCGCGCTATGCGGGAGCGGAGATCTTGCTGGCTCGTGAAAACTTCGGCTGTGGCTCCTCCCGCGAGCACGCCGTCTGGGCATTGAGCGATGCCGGCTTCCGGGTGGTGCTGGCCCCCAGCTTCGCGGACATCTTCTTCAACAACTGCTTCAAGAACGGCGTCCTGCCCATCGTCCTGCCGGCGGCGGTGATGGATCGTCTGTTTGCCGCAACCCTGGCCACGCCGGGCTACCGGTTGACGGTAAATCTGAAAGCACAAACGATCACCACGCCGTCGGGGGAAACGATTCCCTTCGAGGTGGATGCCTTCCGTCGCCATTGCCTGCTCAATGGCTTGGATGACATCGGCCTGACCCTGCAGCGTGCCGAGCGCATCCGCGCCTACGAGGCCCGCCGCCGCCAGGAAGCCCCGTGGTTGTTCGCCGACTGACCCTTGCGAAGGATGGATTGAGATGACGCAACGCATACTGGTTTTGCCTGGCGATGGGATCGGTCCGGAAATCGTCGCCGAGGCGCTGAAGATCCTGCACGCCCTGCAGCGCGATCATGGATTGGATGTGACGC
>JBATEM010000070.1:0-3190 GCA_049664005.1 Candidatus Macondimonas sp. | reverse complement strand
GCGATCCCTTAGTGATTTCCATCGCCGCCGGCATCGGGACCGATGCCCTGGCGCGCTGGCTTGGCCCATCCCTGCCGATTGTGCGTGCCATGCCCAACACGCCCGCTCTAATGGGCCATGGCGCCACCGGTCTGTTCGCAAACGCCGGCGTTTCCGAGGCCCAGCGACAACAGGCCGAACGACTTTTCAATGGGGTGGGGATGGTGCGTTGGCTGGCGGATGAGGCCCAGCTCGATCTGGTCACCGCGCTGTCCGGGAGCGGCCCGGCCTATTTCTTCCTGTTCATGGAGGCGCTGACCGAAGGCGCTCAGGAACTGGGGCTTGACCCGGGATTGGCGCGGGATCTGACGCTCCAGACCGCCTTGGGCGCCGCCCACATGGCCCGGGACAGCGGGCTGGGGCTGGATGCATTGCGCGTCCGGGTCACTTCACCCGGCGGCACCACGGAACAGGGCCTGCGCGTCTTGGAACGCGAAGGCTTGCGCCGCATCGCCCGTGAAGCCCTGGCGGCAGCACAAGCGCGCGCAATCACGCTGGCACAGGAATTGGGAGAAGCGCCATGATGTCCGGCTACTGGCAGGACCCCTTGGTTTTCCTGCTCTCCAGCGTGTTCAACATCGCCGCGGTGCTGTTCTGGATCCGCGCGCTGATCGTGCTGACTTCCCGGGATCGTTTCGATCCGCTGTTGCGATCGATCGTGCGTCTGACCGAACCGGTGCTGGCGCCGTTGCGGCATGTCATCCCCACCTATCGGGGTCACGAACTTGGTGCCCTGCTGGTGCTGGTGCTGGTGCAGGTCGGGTTTTATTTCGCCCTCGCCGGGATCACGGGGATCACGCTGCCCTTGCCCTTGCTGCCGCGACTGGCAGCAGCCGACCTCACGGTGCTGCTGCTCAATATCTATACCTTCAGCATCCTGATCCAGGTGTTGCTGAGCTGGATTTCTCCGGGGCAATATCCGCCCGCGGCAATGCTGCTGTTCCGCCTCACTGGCCCCCTGCTGGATCGGGCGCGCCGACTGCTGCCCGACACCGGCATGATGGATTTCTCGCCCCTGCTGGTCCTGCTGGTGCTGCAGGTGCTCAAGCGCCTGATTGCTCCCTTGGGAACGGGTCTGTGACTCTTTTGCCGACTCCCTTCTGGCACTGGCAGGGCCAGGATTTGATTCTTGCGATCCACGTCCAGCCCGGCGCGAGCAAGGAAGGCATGGCAGGGCTGCACGGCGAGCGTTTGAAGATCCGGATCGCCGCGCCCGCGCATGATGGTCAGGCCAACCGCCGATTGCTGGGCTGGCTCGCGACACAGATGGATCTCCCTGTCAGCCGACTGGAGCTGTTTCAGGGAGCCGGGTCGCGCGCCAAACGGATTCGCATTCGCGAGGCCCCCGCCACCCTGGAACAGCGCCTGCAGAGCTGGAGCCAGCCCCGCTGAACACTTCATCGCCCTTGCGCCCTTCCCACGCCGTCACTAAACTCGGCCGGTCACACCGCCCTTCCCTTCACTGCGCGCCCCCGAGCCATGCCACCCCTCGATCCCCCTGAGCCCTTGACCCAGGCCAGCCCGTTCCCCAGCGATTCTGTCGGACTGGTGGCGCCTCAGCGCATGGCCTTCGATATCCCGCTGGAACTGGAGGGAGGCAAGCGCCTGGATGCCTATGAACTGGTCTATGAGACCTACGGCACCCTCAACACCGACCGCAGCAATGCCATCCTGGTTTGCCATGCCTTGTCCGGTGACCATCATGCCGCCGGTTACCATCGCCCAGAGGATCGCAAACCGGGCTGGTGGGACGTCTGCATCGGCCCAGGGAAGCCCTTTGATACGCGCAAGTTTTTCGTGGTTTCCCTGAACAATCTGGGCGGCTGCAAGGGCAGCACGGGCCCCACCAGCACCAACCCCACCACCGGCAAAGCCTATGGGCCGGATTTTCCCATCATGACCGTGGGGGACTGGGTGAACAGCCAGCGCCGGCTGGGGGAACGGCTCGGCATCCGGCAATGGGCAGCCGTGGCCGGTGGCAGCCTGGGAGGCATGCAGGTGATGCAGTGGGGCATCCACCACAGCGAATGCGTGCGTCATGCCCTCATCATCGCCGCCACGCCCAAGCTCTCGGCCCAGAACATCGCGTTCAACGAGGTGGCTCGCCAGGCGATCCTGTCCGACCCGGACTTTCACGACGGGCGCTATGACGAATATGGCGTCGTGCCGCGGCGCGGCCTGATGCTGGCCCGCATGCTGGGACACATCACCTATCTGTCCGAGGATGCGATGCGTGAGCGCTTCGGCCGGGAATTGCGGGAAGGGCGGATCCAGTTCGGCTTCGACGTGGAATTCCAGGTCGAAAGCTATCTGCGCCATCAAGGCACCTCGTTCGTGGATCGTTTCGATGCCAACACCTATCTGCTGATGACCAAGGCGCTGGATTATTTCGACCCGGCGCAGGAATTTGGCGGGAATCTGGCGCAGGCCTTCGCAACCAGTCAATCCCAATTCCTGGTTGTTTCCTTCACCAGCGACTGGCGGTTTTCCTCGGCGCGCTCGCGGGAAATCGTCAATGCGCTGATGGAGGTTCGGAAGCCGGTCTGCTATGCGGACATCCGCTCCACCCAGGGCCATGATGATTTCCTGATGCCCAATCCGGACTATCTCCAGGTCCTGCAGGCCTATATGCAACGGGTTGCCGTGGAGATAGGCGCATGAGTGTGCTACGCCCCGATCTGGAAATCATTTCGCACTGGATCCGACCTGCCACGCGGGTGCTGGACCTGGGTTGCGGAGATGGCACGCTGTTGCGGCACCTGCAGGACACTCGGCAGGTGACCGGCTATGGTTTGGAAATCGATCCGGACAATGTGGCGCTTTCCCTGCGGGCCGGCATCCAAGTCATTCAGATGGACGTGGATCAGGGACTCACCCCATTCGCCGATCAATCCTTCGACTATGTGATCCTGACCCAGGCCCTGCAGGTGGTACGCTATCCGGAGCAGTTGCTGCGGGAAATGCTGCGGGTGGGGCGGGAAGGCATCGTGACCTTTCCCAACTTCGGCCATTGGCGTTGTCGGTTGCAAATGGCCTGGAAAGGGCGCATGCCCGTTTCCGAGACCCTGCCGGAACCGTGGTACAACACCCCCAACATCCATCTGTGCACCGTACGGGATTTCGAGACCCTGTGTCGGGATCAAGGCTATCG
>JBATEM010000069.1:0-5813 GCA_049664005.1 Candidatus Macondimonas sp. | reverse complement strand
GGGGATCGGCGGGCAGATTATTGGCATCCTCCACGGGAACGGGCCCGCCGTACACCAGGCTGGTGGCGTACTTACGCTCCTTGGTGTCCGGATTGACCACATCCATGAACACTTCCAGCGTAGGCGTGTACGGTTGCGTGGGAGTGGCTGCCGTATAGCCGGCGAATTCGATGTAGACATGAACGTAGGCATCCACGGGCTGGGTGGTTGCCGGATAGGTTCCCAGATACTGGTGATTGCGATAGGCCGTCGTATGGCGGTGATTCGCCACATGCACTTCTTCAACCTGATAGCCATCCGCCGCAAGACGCTTCTTGATGTCATCCGTGAGTGTGCGGCCCACGTTGAAATTCCATTCCTTGATGGATTGGCTGAGGCGAAAGGTACGACCGGCCTCGTCCGCTGCGCGGCCCGCAACGGTTACCGTGGCACCGACAATCCGGCCCGGCAGGGTAATACCAGGGGTATCAGGACCTGGATAGCGCAGCACCCGAACATCGTAGACGTCGGGTTCTTCAATCGTGAGCAGGGCGATCCTTTTCTGACCCCCATCGAGCAGCTTCTGGTCGGGCAACTGATAACTGATCTGGGGTGTGTCGGAAGCGCAACCCGCCAGAATAAGCGCACAAGCCGCGAGCCATCCCTTGAAAATTCCTCGCCTCATCGTTGATATCTCCTTATTACACATGTGGTGCATGCCCCCCAAGTCCTTGGGGCGTTCTTTAATCCGGTCCTGGAAACAACAGCAAAATCCTGCAGAACCAGCCGGGCTCCTGACGTTGAATCACGATCCTTTGATTGAATCCGTCGCACCACCTTGCCCAGCATTGATGGTGCGCCATTCCATGTACCCTGAAACACGCCGGACTCTTACGGCCCGGTTACCCTTGCAACTATAGTCGGTTTTTGAAGCCTTGTTGGTTAAAGGGCCTGCGCAGAGGTCTCAACGCAGTCCTTGAGCCGGGTCAGTTGCTGGCGGGCGCCGCGCTCCAGCATCCAGCCCATCGCTCGCTCCATGCGGGCAACCGTACTATCCAGCGGCTGCAAGTGCAAACGATATTCCAGATGAGTCATCGTCCCCTTCCGGGTGAGTCGATAGCCAATCCGCATGTGAAACCGCCGGTGCGTCAGCGCCACCACCAAAGCCTGCGGCGGCTCACGCTTCAGCACTTCACCCTCATAGGTCACGCTGCGGCCCATTTCCCGCATGCGCTGGCGAAATCGAATGCCCACGCCAAGGTCCTCGATGGGAGAAAGGTATTCCGAGTGCTCCAGCCCTTGCACCCATTGCCCCATCCGCTCGGGCTCCTCCAGCCAGGGGAAAATCTGCCCGGCCTCAGCCCCGATCTCGATATCACAGACAAAATCCACCTCATCCCTCCTGCAGTCCAGATACGCCCGATGGGGTCATCGACCCTGCCAACTGGGAGCCGATCGCCCCAGCAAGTCGAAAAGCCGGACATTCTCCGGGCCATAAAACGTCCGCAATCGCGCCAAGGTGGCCTCGGACACCCTTGGCCGATAGGGTCGGCCCCAGCGCCGGTCGAGCCTGTGGACCCACGGCCGCAACAGCGGCACATGGTAGCTGAGCCTGAGCCCCAGCCGACTTCCCGCATGTTCATTCGCTCGATGCTGCCAATGGGCAAAGCGATAATCGTCGTCCACACCGAGGAATGCGCTCACTTCTCGCAACACACGTAAGGGATCGACGCTCAGCTCATCCTCATAAAAAATGATGCACATGCGCTCCACGGGGAAATACGCCTGGAAAGCTTCCAGGTGCCGCGCGTAGCAACCTTGCTCCAGCACCCCGTGGGGCGCAGCCAGCGCGGCCTTGGTACCCAGCAGCAGGTCATCCAGTCGAGTATCGGGGGCGACACGGCCGGTCTGGATCAGATGTCGAGCCGCCGAAACCGCGCGGGATACTGGATCGCGCAGGACACAGATCAGCCGCAGATCCGGATATAGTCCATGAATACGGGCCGCAATGCCGGGCGTGTGATCCTCCCCACCGCGCCCCTCGCTCCAGAGGTAATCCGGCGTCTTTTCCCCAACCGCCCGCACACCCGGCGCGGGCGCAAACTGGGCTTCATACCAGTCGCGCCCCAGGGAAAATCGCATTGATTTGTCAAAAAAATGCACCTCATAGGACGGCAAATGAATCTGCGGGTGCATTGCGAGATTGTGGGCCAGCCAAGTGGTTCCGGCTTTCTGAGCGCCGATGATGAGGAAATCCGGTTTGGGCACGGCTCAGGCGTCGCCTTCGAAAACCCAGCCATGCATCTGCAAGGCATCTCCTTCTCGCGTCGCCATGTCAAAACCTTCCAACGCAACCTCGTCGTGGAGGAAATCCTCCCGTCGAACCAGCACGGGCTCTGAGCCGGAATCAATGATCCACCCCGCATCGCGCAGTCGGCTGGCGGCATGGAAAGAGGCTATTTCGGCAGATTCCCGGTTAACCCAGCAATGCACATACGCACCGCCCAGAACGCCTCCCTGCTCGGTGGGACGCACCTCGAACACCAGATAGAACATATTCATGACCACCTACCCGCCGCCCTTACCGCCTGACGGTTGAGGCATCGAGACACATCCCGCCGCCAAGGCTTCATTTTTGCATTCCCGTGACGATGCAGAAAGACAGCGGTATTTTCAAGATCAACGCCAAAGGCTGACATGCGCGTGATACGCTTCGGTCTCTTCTCTCTGTACTGGATCCGCATCCTGAGTTGGCCAGACCTCATTTCAGCCCTGGAGACCGGATTGCATGCGGGGATTCGTCATGGTTTTTGGCTACCCTCGCAGATCAGCTTTGCCATGGCAGTGCTTTGCTGTGGCCGTGACTGCCCACAAGACCGCGCATCCCGCTTCTGGCGAGAAAGTGCATCCCCAAGCTTGACAATGGACCGCCCTGAATCAACCTTGCCGCGGCGCGGATGTAACATGCCTGATCTTCGCTCAAAGCACGACATTGCGCCATCGGTCTGCCAGCATCGCCCAGCCCGCCTGATGAATAAACGGCCACGCCGATTCCATCGCCTGATCGTTTGTCACGGCTTGCTGATCCTCATGCATGCTGCACACGCGAATGATCTGGAGACTTTGATCGCGCAGCCCCCCATGGCACAACGCACACAGATCGTTCAGCTATGGAGCGCCGAGGCGGTCGACCGGTTTTATGCGGATCGCGAAGGCCAATCCTTGTGGCTTGAAGCGGGCCAACCCCGACCTGCCCTGGCAAGCCTGATACGGGTCCTGGGCGGCCTGAACACCCATGGATTGAACCCGGATGATTACCATCAGAATGCGCTTCAGGAGCATATCAACCATCCGCATGGCGACTCTCTTTCCCCAGAGCAACAAACCCAGCTCGAACGGCAGGCAACAGACGCTTTTTTGACACTGGCTACGCATATGGCGACGGGCCGTGTACACCCGGCTGTTCGAAAGCCGCGTCAGATTCCTTTGGATGCCTTGCCGCAATTAACGCGCCTTCTGGTTGATGCGGTTGCCATGGATCAGGTGGCAGCCCCATTGACGCCCCATCCAGTCGATCCGGCCATCTACAGCGGTCTACAAGCAGCCTTGATCCGCTGGGAGCGCGCCTCCAATCCGCGTCCACTGCCCATGGGCCCGTCCTTGCGCCCCGGTGATCGCAACGAGCGGATTGAAGCACTGCGCGATCGCTTGGCCGCATGGGAAAACCTCGCCGCTGCCGAGCAGCCTCCAGCACAAGCCCCCGCGGACGATCCCCAGTACTTTGATGAGGCGCTCACGCAGCGGGTCGCAGATTTTCAACGTCAGATGGGACTGGATCATGACGCAGTCGTGGGACCGCAGACGATCGCTGCCCTGAATACATCGCGAGCGGCGCGCCTGGACCAACTGCGCGCCAACCTGGAACGGCAACGCTGGCCCGCACCCACCGATAGCGACCGTCTGATCCGGGTGAACATACCGGATTTCACGCTATCCGCAATACGTGCAGGCCAGGAAGTCTGGCGCACCCGAGTCATTGTGGGCCGTCAATACCGGCCCACACCCCTGCTCGGCGGATCAATCGATACCATCGTTTTCAACCCCACCTGGGAAGTTCCACGCCGGCTGGTCAAGGAAGACTTGCTGCCAAAAATCCGGGCGGATCCTGGCTTTCTGGAACGAGAAGGGATGACGCTCTACCAACGCACCGCGACGGGCAGAATTCCGGTTGATCCCGCCATACTGACCCGGAATGCGTCCGCCGAGGACCCAGTGGCCGACCTTGGAATCCGACAAGCGGCGGGTGCCCGAAATGCGCTGGGGCGGATCAAGTTTCTGTTTCCCAATAATGAGCAGGTCTATCTGCACGACACGCCGTCGAAACAATTATTTGAACGCACGCGACGCATGTTCAGCTCTGGCTGCATCCGGGTCGAAACGCCTTTGACTCTGGCCCGGTTTCTGATGGAAGCACAGCCGGATTGGACACAGGAGCGCATGGAACAAATCATTATGGGCGGCAAGACCCGGACCGTGCGAATCAAGCCGGTACCGATCCAGTTTGTTTACTGGACGGCCTGGCCCGACACGGAAAGCGGCGTTCTCCATTTTCGAGAGGACATCTATCAAAGCGATCAGCCCTTGGCACGCGCGCTGGAACAGACGCCCTGGAACTGACGATGAGATCATGGATTCAACGGTCTTGTGCATCCATGGCGCTGATCCTCGCGCTCGTCACCGCGCCCAGCTCGGGTGCGCAACCACACACTGGTTTTGATCCGGGTCGCGCGCGTTTTACGGCCGCCTTTAGCGAAGTCGTCAACCCTTACCGAGAATTGGCCGTCTTTGTGATGCCGGGACAAACCGTGCCTATACAAGTGGCTGGCATGCCTCCCGGCGCTCGATTGGCCGCACTCGCCGACGGCGGGCGCCTTGACGTGGCGCAGCGTGGCTCATGGATCTGGAAGGCCCCCATCACCCCGGGACTTTATCGATTGCGTCTGAAGGGACTGAATACCAACGATCAGATGCAATTCAATGTATTCGTCATGCACCCCCGCAGCAGGGCCGCCAACGGGGTGCTGAATGGCTATCCCATCGGACATTATCCCGTGACGCCACTTGACAACTTGGACAGCTATCGCCCGCCCGATGGTTTCGTCGAGGTTACGCCCGACCTGGCCCACGTCCGTGTCTCGCCCCACTTCCGGATCGGCCAGTTCCTCTGCAAGCAGGAAGCCGCGGGGCCCAAGTATCTGGTGATGCGCAGCGCATTGCCGCTGAAACTCGAAGGTGTACTGGAGGAGGTGAATGCGCAAGGTATCGCTACGGATGGGCTGGAGATCATGAGCGGCTACCGAACACCCGCCTATAACCGGCGGATGGGCAACGAAACCGCCTATAGCCGCCATTTGTGGGGCGATGCTGCAGACGTGCTGATCGACCGGGACGGTGATGGTCGCATGGATGACCTCAACCAGGACGGCCGGATCGACCAGATTGACGCCGAATGGCTTGCCGAACGGGTCGACAGCCTCGAAGAAACCCACACGCATCTGGTCGGCGGCGTTGGCCGATACAGGGCCACCGCGTATCATGGTCCCTTTGTCCATATCGACAGCCGGGGACACAAAGCCCGCTGGTGACACCAACGAAGAGGTTACCGTGGAAGATCCGGAGTACCATAAATCATCGCTTCCGCGTCGGATCGATCCGCCTATCCCCGACCACCACCTCAAATTGCGCAACTTGTTGCGCGAGGATTACGAAGACATACAGCGCCTGATGGATCTGGTGTATGCCGACTTCGGCGGTGCCTGGCCACGCGACAAGTT
>JBATEM010000068.1:0-1815 GCA_049664005.1 Candidatus Macondimonas sp. | reverse complement strand
CCCCCGTGCGGGCCACCACGCCCACCACTTCGGGCAGTCCCATCAGGGCCTGTTGCACCCGCTGATCCACGGCCAGGGATTCCTCCAGGGTGATGGACGGCAGTTTCTCCAGTTGCACGATCACCGTTCCCTCGTCCAGCGTCGGCATGAAGGTCTTGCCCACCCGCAGGTACAGGCCGCCGGCCACGACCAGCAGCACCAGGGCAGTCACCACCACCACGGCGACATGAGACAGCGCCCAGCGCAGCATCGGCGTATAGCCACGGTGCAACAGCCTGACCAGGAACGGCTCGGTGTGACTCACCTGCCCCAACAACACCGAAGCCAACACCGGAATGACCGTCAGCGACAGCAGCAGGGAACTGGTGAGTGCAAACACGATGGTCGCCGCCACCGGCATGAATAGCTTGCCCTCCAGCCCCTGCAGACTCAGCAGCGGCAGAAAGACGATGACGATGATCAGGATGCCCGAGGCCATGGGCGCGGCCACTTCCCGCGCCGAACGATAGATGACATGCAGGCGCGGCAGGGAGCTGCCCGCACGCTGGTGCGCCAGATGGGTCACCACGTTCTCCACCATCACGACCGCCGCGTCCACCAGCATGCCGATGGCGATCGCCAGTCCCCCCAGGCTCATCAGGTTGGCGCTCAGGCCAAAGAATCGCATGCACACAAAGGTGGCCAGGGCCGACAGCGGCAACACCAGCGCGACGGTCAGCGCGGCTCGCAGATCGCCGAGGAACAGCACCAGCAGCACCAACACCAGCACCACGGCCTCCAGCAGTGCCCGACTGACGGTATGCACCGCCCGGTTCACCAGATCGCCACGGTCGTAGAAGATGTCGACCCGCATCCCGGCGGGCAGGCTCGGGGCCAGCACATCGAGTTTCTGGCGCACCCCGTCGACCACCTCACGCGCATTGGCCCCGCGCAGACCCAGCACCAAGCCCTCGACTGTCTCCCCTTGGCCGTTGTGGGATACCCCGCCATAACGGGTCAGCGCGCCCTCGCGCACCTGAGCCACATCGGCGAGCCGCACCGGTTCCACGGGGTCGGATTGAACCACGATCGCCGCCAGATCGGCGAGATTGCGCACACTGCCCTCGGACCGCACCAGCCATGCTTCCTCGCCATCGGAGAGTCGGCCGGCCCCGTCATTGCGGTTGTTCACCGCCAGCGTTTCCCGCAGCCGTGCCAGGGAAATGCCATGAGCCGCAAGGCGCGCCGGGTCAGGGATCACTTCGAAGGTGCGCACCTCACCGCCCAAGGCATTTACATCGGCCACCCCAGGCACGGTGCGCAGCGCCGGACGGATGACCCAATCGAGCGCGCTGCGCCGCTCGGCCAAAGAGAGGCCGTTCCCTTCGACGGTGAACATCAGCATCTCCCCCAACGGGGTGGTCATGGGCGCCATGCCGCCGGTGACATTCGTCGGCAAACGGTCCCACACCCCATTCAGACGCTCGGACACCTGCTGGCGCGCCCAGTAGATGTCGGTGCCTTCCTCGAAATCGATGGTGATGTCCGCCAAGGCATATTTGGTGGTGGAACGCAGCATGACCTGATGCGGGATCCCCAGCATCTCCACCTCGATGGGTGCACTGACCCGGGTTTCCATCTCCTCGGGGGTGAGCCCGGCGGCCTTCACCACCATCTTGACCTGGGTGGTGGAAATGTCGGGATAGGCGTCGATGGGGGTGCGCAGCAGGGCCAGGCCACCGCCGCCGATCAGCAGCAGCACGCCCAGAAAAACCAACAGGCGTTGGCTGAGCGAAAAGCGAATCAGTGCGGCCAGCATTACTTCCCGCCCCCCAG
>JBATEM010000067.1:0-7910 GCA_049664005.1 Candidatus Macondimonas sp. | reverse complement strand
ACCCAGATCCGCACCCGCGCCGGGCAGATGGGTTGGGTGCGCAGCAGCCAGCTCATGACAGCGCCGCCGGTCCGCCCGCGCATGGACCAGGCCAGCCGGGAATTCGCCGAACTGCGCGAACAGAATCAGCAACTGCGCATCCAAGTGGAAACCCTGCAGGCCACTAACGCGCAGAACGCACCCGAGCTGGAACAGCTGCGCACAGAAACCCAGCAGTTGAAGGATACCCTCAGGCTGTCCCAGGATGGCCTGCACATGGCCGAGGCCAACCAGAAACTGCGCGAGGAAGTGGCCAGCCTGCGCCTTCAAATTCAGGCACTGGAACAGCAGACCGCGCGGCTGGATGATCGCAGTCGCCGCGACAGCTTCGTGGCCGGCGCGCTGGTGATGATTCTCGGCACCCTCATCGGTCTGGGGTTGCCGCGGCTGTTCGGGCTGAAGCGGCCGCGGCGCTGGGATCGCTGGTAGTCACTCGGAGCGGTAGAGATCCCCAGCGCCGCGGCGAAATTCCAGGGCTTTTTCCGTCATGCCCTGCTGCAGCGCTTCGGCTTCCCCGAGGCCCTGACGGGCAGCGTAGGCGCGCACGTCCTGGGTGATCTGCATCGAGCAGAACTGCGGGCCACACATGGAACAGAAGTGAGCTGCCTTATGACCCTCCTTGGGCAGGGTTTCGTCATGAAATTCCTGCGCCTTCTCAGGATCGAGCCCCAGATTGAACTGATCCTGCCAGCGAAACTCGAAACGCGCCTTGGACAGGGCGTTGTCGCGTAGCTGCGCCGTTGGATGCCCCTTGGCCAGGTCGGCGGCGTGGGCGGCGATCTTGTAGGTCACGATGCCCTCCCGCACATCGTCGCGATTGGGCAGGCCCAAATGCTCCTTGGGCGTCACATAACACAGCATGGCAGTGCCGTACCAGCCGATCTGCGCCGCGCCGATGGCGGAAGTGATGTGATCGTAGCCCGGCGCGATGTCGGTGGTAAGCGGCCCCAAAGTATAGAACGGCGCTTCGAAGCAGTCCGCCAGTTCCTTGTCCATGTTCTCCTTGATGAGCTGCATGGGCACATGCCCCGGCCCCTCGATCATCACCTGCACATCGTGCCGCCAGGCGATCTGGGTCAATTCGCCCAGGGTCTTGAGTTCGGCGAACTGGGCGGCGTCGTTGGCATCGGCGATCGAACCTGGCCGCAGGCCATCGCCCAGCGAAAAACTCACGTCATAGGCCTTCATGATGTCGCAGATTTCCTCGAAATGGGTGTAGAGGAAATTCTCCTTGTGATGGGCCAGACACCACTTGGCCAGAATCGAGCCGCCGCGCGAGACAATGCCGGTGACGCGCCGGGCGGTGAGCGGGATATAGGCCAGCCGCACCCCGGCATGGATAGTGAAGTAATCCACCCCCTGCTCGGCCTGCTCGATCAGGGTGTCGCGGAAGATCTCCCAGGTCAGGGCTTCGGCCTTGCCGTCGACCTTTTCCAGCGCCTGGTAGATCGGCACGGTGCCGATGGGAACAGGTGAGTTGCGGATGATCCATTCACGGGTTTCGTGGATGTGCTTGCCGGTGGACAGGTCCATCACTGTATCGCCGCCCCAGCGGATCGCCCAGACCAGTTTCTCGACCTCGTCGGCGATGGAGCTGGTCACCGCCGAATTGCCGATGTTGGCGTTCACCTTCACCAGGAAGTTACGGCCGATGATCATCGGCTCGCTCTCGGGATGGTTGATGTTGGCGGGAATGATGGCGCGGCCGGCGGCGACTTCGGCGCGCACGAATTCCGGCGTCACCAGCTCCGGCAAGCGGGCGCCGAAGGCCTGTCCGGGATGGCGGCGCAGGATCCCGGCCCGTTCGTAGGTTTCCCGCAAGACATCCAAGCGCTGGTTTTCCCGGATGGCGATATATTCCATCTCGGGGGTGATGAGACCACGCCGCGCGTAATGCATCTGAGTGACGTTGCCGCCCGCTTTGGCACGGCGCGGCGGATGCGCCCGAGAAAAGCGCACATCGGCCAGTTCCGGGGCCTGCGATCGACCCTGCCCATAGGCCGAGGTGGGGCCGGCGAGCGGCTCGGTGTCCTCCCGCTCGACGATCCAGTCACGGCGCAGCGGGGCGAGACCCGCGCTCAGGTCGATCACCGCCTGCGCATCGCTATAGGGACCGGAGGGGTCGTAGAGGGTGATGGGTGGATTGTCCCCCAGCCCCTGGGCGCTGCGGGTCGGCGATTGCACCACCTCGCGCATCGCCACCCGCAGATCGGGCCGCGACCCTGTGACGTGGATCTTCCGGGAACCGGGATGGGGCTGGGTCAGTGCGTCGCTGAGCCGTTCGATGCGTTCGGTCAATTCGGTGGGGATGGCGCTCATGATCTTTGATTTTCCTTGCTTGGACGGCCGCCACCGCTGGAGGCCGGGCCCGGTGGACTCATTGTATCCCCTGCCGCAGCGAGGGAAGAAAGTCGCCGGTCGCATGGTAGACTTGCGGCTCTTCATTGGACATAGCCCGGGAGCGACACGTGGTGGATCTCAAGCAGGCCCGCAGCAGCATGGTGGAACAACAGATCCGCACCTGGTCGGTGCTGGATCAACGGGTGCTGGACCTGATGGCGTCCTTGCCCCGCGAATCCTTCATCCCGCCCGCCTACCGCACGCTGGCCTATGCCGACACCCTGATTCCGCTGGGTCATGGGCAGGTGATGGAAGAGCCCAAGTTGGCTGCCCGGCTGCTGCAAGCGCTGGACATCGATCCGCTCGATCAGGTGTTGGAAGTGGGCACGGGCAGTGCTTACCTCACGGCTTGCCTGGCCCATCTCGGTCGCGCCGTGCGCAGTGTCGACATCTATGCCGACTTCATCGCGGCCGCCGCACCGCGTCTGGCGAGCCTGGGCATCACCAACGTGCAACTGGCCTGCGAAGACTTGGCCCTGGGTTTGCCTGGCATCGAACAGCAGCACGACGTGATCGTGGTGACCGGCTCGCTGCCGCTGTACCACGAAGGCTTCCACCGCGCATTGACCCTCGGGGGGCGGCTGCTGCTGATCGTGGGCACCGAGCCCCTGATGGAAGCGGTGCTCTTCACCCGCGTCGCGGTGGATCAATGGGTGCGGCGCAGCCTGCTGGAAACCTGTCTGCCGCCGCTGGTTCACGCCCGCAGGCCGGCGGCCTTCACTTTCTAACTGCGGAGGTAGGGGCGATGGATACGGTCGATGTCCGCCGACTGGCCGAGTGGCTGAACGAAGCAACACCCCCGCTGTTGCTGGACGTGCGGGAGGACTGGGAACATGCCATCGCCCACCTGCCCGGCAGCCTGTTGATCCCCATGGGTCAGGTGCCCGCGCGCATTGAGTCGCTGCCTCGCAATCGCCCCATGGTTGTTTATTGCCACCATGGCATGCGCAGCGCCCAAGTGGCTGCATTCCTGCTGAGCCGGGGCTATGGTCCCGTGTATAACCTGACCGGCGGTATCGACGCCTGGTCCACGCAGATCGATCCCGCCCTGCCGCGCTACTGAATCCTGAGGGCCTTGGCAACCGGCGGAACAGGCGCCACGGAACCCATCACAAGGGGACCCGCCCCCGCAAGATAGGGATCCACCAGCGCCCACAACCGATCCAGTGCACCCTGATTCGCCATCACCCACTGCCGCCCGCGCTCCCCCGCCCGTTGCGCTGCGGTCGGATCCTTGAGCCATTGCTCCACGCCGTGGGCCAGGGATTCGGCGTCTTCCACCATCACCGCCGCCCCCACTTCCCGCAGGGCATCATAGATATCCTGGAAGTTGAACACGGCCGGCCCCGTCAGCACCGGCACGCCATGCACTGCGGCCTCCAAGGCATTGTGTCCGCCAATCGGCACCAAGCTGCCGCCTATGAAGGCCAGATCAGCCGCGCCATAAAGAGATCCCAGTTCGCCCATGGTGTCGCCCAGAAACACGGGCATGTCCGCTGCCGGCCACTCCCCGGCGCTGCGCCTGGCATATGCAATGCCCCGGGCTTCCAGCAGGGCGCGCACCGCCGCAAAACGCTGGGGATGACGGGGCACCAGCACCAGCAGCAGATCCGGCCAGCGCTTGCGCAACAACAACAGGGCATCGATCAGCTGCGCATCCTCTCCCTCGTGGGTACTGCCTGCCACCCAGACCTGCCGGGCCGGACCCCAGCCTGCCCGCCAATCGGTCGGGCAGGCCCGTGTCTCTCCCTCGTGAAATTCAAACTTCAGATTGCCCGTGACCTGGATGCGCTCCGGATCAATGCCCATCTGGGCCAGCCGGCCCGCATCTGATCGGCTTTGGGCCGCCGCCCAGGTCACGTGCCTCAGCAGCTCTTGAATCAACGGCCGCAGGCGCAGGTAGCCATTGAGGGAACGCGGCGAAATGCGGGCATTGGCGATGATGACGGGAATATTGCGTCGCCTGCAGGCAGCGAGGAGATTGGGCCACAGTTCCGTTTCCATGATCACCGCCAGATGGGGCTGGATGCGGTCGAGCAAACGGCCCATGGCGCCGGGCGTGTCCAGCGGCAGGTAGCAGTGGGTCACGCTGTCGCCAAAATTGCGGCACACCCGATCCGCGCCCGTTGGGGTCAGGGTCGTGACGACCACCGGCCAGGTCGGATAACGGCACTGCAAGCGCTTGATCAAGGGCGTCGCGGCGGCCACTTCCCCCACCGACACGGCATGGACCCAGATGCACGGCTGCGGACGCCGGGGGCCGGCAAAACCCAGTCGCTGCCACCAGCGGTCGCGGTATTCGGGGCGCCGCCACAACCGCCAGGCAAACAGCACGGCGAGGATCGGGAGCAACAGCGTCAACAGCGCGGTATACAATCGACGGAACATCTCAGCCGTCCCCTCGCTTGCGCACCCGATCCAGCAGGCTCGTGGTGGAATAACCCGCCACGAAGGGCAACACGCGCACTTCCCCGCCGGCGGCCTGCACGCAGCCTGCGCCGGCAATCTGCTCGACGGTATAGTCACCGCCCTTGACCAGCACATCCGGCAGCACCGCGCCAATCAGCCGCTCCGGGGTGTCCTCGCCGAACGGCACCACCCAGTCGACACCATCCAGGGCTGCAAGAAGCGCCATGCGGTCCGCCAGGGCATTGACCGGTCGATCCGCGCCCTTGAGGCGGCGCACCGAGGCATCGTCATTCACCGCCACGATCAGTCGATCCCCCAGCGCCCGGGCCTGACGCAAATAGCGGATATGCCCGGGATGCAGGACATCGAAGCAGCCATTGGTCATCACCACCCGCTCCCCGGCAGCGCGCGCGCGGGTCACCGCGGCCAACAGGGCCGGTTCGTCCATCACGCCATGGCTCTCGCCATTGGCCTCCCCCACCGCCTGACGCAGTTCCACCGCGCTGATCGCCACCGTTCCCAGCTTGCCCACCACCCAGCTGGCCGCTACGTTGGCCAGGGCCGCGGCCGCTGGCCATTCCAATCCCCGAGCGCGGGCGGCAGCCAGCACGGCAATCACGGTATCGCCTGCGCCGGTCACATCGAACACTTCCCGGGCCTGGGCCGGCAGGTGCACGTGGCTGGTTACCGCATCGAACAGGCTGATCCCCTGTTCGCTGCGGGTGATCACCAGACGGTCCAGCTCCAGCTTGCGGCACCACGCGTTGCCCGCCTGTGCCAGATCGACGGGTGCGGGACACGGCCCAGCCACCGCCAGGAATTCACCCAGGTTGGGGGTCAGGGCGCTGGCGCCCCGGTAGCGGTTGAAATCGGTGCCCTTGGGGTCCACCAGGACGGGAATCCGGGCGGCCCGGGCCGCACCAATCAGCGTCTGGACATGGCCCAGAGTGCCCTTGCCGTAATCGGACAACACCACCACATCGACCCCTTCGAGGTGGGCGGAAAAGGACTCAGCCAGCCGTGCCGCTGCCTGATCGGGAAAAAGCTGTTCAAAATCCAGCCGCAACAGTTGCTGATGGCGGCTCATCACACGCAATTTGGTGATGGTCGGCAGACCGGGCACCGCCAACAAATGAGCGGCCACGCCGGCCGTCTCCAGCAGTGCACATAAGGCGTGCGCCGCATCATCCGCCCCGCATAGGCCTAGGAGGCGGGTTTCAACGCCAAGGGCCGCGAGATTCACCGCCACGTTACCGGCGCCACCGGGCCGTTCTTCTCGGCTGTCCACTCGGACAATGGGAACGGGGGCTTCCGGGGAAATGCGCGCAGTGTCGCCATGCCAGTAGCGATCGAGCATCACATCACCCGCCACAAGCGCCTTTAAGCCTTTAAAATCAGGGATCTGTATCGACATGCCGGGCCTGCTCAAAAATCTGGCTGGATCATAGCACGAGCGCATGAAGTCTTTGTTAGACTGCGATATTTGATATGGATTCCCCCATGGAGCATCCCCCCCGCAGACTCCTGCATCCCCGTCACTGGCCCATGTGGCTGCTGATGGGGGGACTCTGGATCGTGGCTCAGCTCCCCTATCAAATGCAGATGAGGCTTGGCCGCGCGGCGGGAAGATTGATCTCGCATCTCGCACGAAGCCGGCGTCACGTGGCCGCACGCAATCTGGCCTTGTGTTTCCCTGAACTGGATGCCGCGCAGCGCGCCGACCTGCTCCGCGCGCACTTCGCGTCGCTGGGAATGGGCGTGATCGAACTGCCTTTGTCGTGGTGGGCGCCGCAATCACGACTCGAAGGGCGCCTGCGGCTGGAAGGGCTGGAACACCTCGAGGCCGTGCAGGCGCGCGGCCAGGGCGCCATCCTGTTAAGCGGTCATTTCACTTCAATCGACGTGTGCGGGCGCCTGTTCGCGCCCCATGCCGATGTGGATGTTCTCTTCCGCGCCCAGGACAATCCCGTCATCGAGTATTTTCTCGGCGGCTATCGCAAGCAACGCTTCCGCCATACCATCGAACGCCATGATATCCGGGCCATGGTGCGGGCTCTGCGCCAGGGCCGCACCATCTGGTATGCCCCCGACCAGAATTATCGCGGCAGCAACAGCGCGCTGGTGCCTTTCTTCGGCCATTCCGCCCCCACTAACACCGGGACCGCACGCCTGGCCCGCATGACCGGGGCTGCTGTGTTGCCATTTTCCATGGAGCGGCAATTGGAAACGGGAACCTATCTCATCCGAATCGACCCGCCGCTGCTGGATTTCCCCAGCGATGATCCGATTGCCGACACGCAGCGCCAGAACCAGATTCTGGAAGCGCAGATCCGGCGTTGCCCGGCGCAGTATTTCTGGGTACATGAACGCTTCAAGAAGCGGCCCCTGCCGTTGCCGAATGTCTACGCGCGGGATTTCTCGCCGCCGTAACCGGCCAACAGGCGATCCCAGTCAGCAGCGGTGAAGGCCAAGCCGGGGCGGCGCGCGCGCACCTTGAGCAGGGAGCGATGCAAGCGCCTCAGGTTGGCGCGCTGCCAATGGGATCGGGGAACACGACGTCGGCCCCGATCAAAATCCAGCAGGAAGACCCGTTGTTCCTCATCCACCAGGATGTTGTCCAGATTCAGGTCGGCATGGTAGACGCCGGCACGGTGAAACCGGCTGATGCAGGCGCCGACGCTCTCCCACAAGCCTTCCGGGATGACTGGCGCTTGCAACACCTTGGACAGCGGCTCAGCCGCGATGCGTTCGGTGATCATGTCAGCCCGGTACCACAGCCGGTTGACACGCTGCACCTGCGCCGCGATCGGCCGGGGAACCGGCAGCCCAGCCCGATAGAGATCGTAAAGGAGATGCCATTCCCGCCACGGCCGGCTGCGAGCGAGTCCCGTCCACAGGTAACGATCCTGAATCAAGCGACCTATCCAACCGCCACGGCGGAAATGGCGCAGCACCCATTCCTGCCCCGACCGGACAATCAATTGCACCTGCCCGCGCCCACCGGGAACGGGCAGCACCTCGGCCTGCGCGCGCCAGTGATCGGGATCGAAAAAATGGGCCGA
>JBATEM010000066.1:0-2192 GCA_049664005.1 Candidatus Macondimonas sp. | reverse complement strand
TGTTCATTGGCCATGGCGAGGAAGTCTACGAGGGAATGGTGATCGGCATTCACTCGCGCGACAACGATCTCGTGGTCAATCCGCTCAAGGCCAAGCAGCTCACCAACATCCGCGCGGCGGGTTCGGACGAGAACATCATCCTTGTCCCTCCCATCCGGCTCACGCTGGAGCAGGCGCTGGAATTCATCAACGACGACGAACTGGTCGAGGTGACGCCCAAGGCCATCCGTGTGCGCAAGCGCTACCTGAAGGAGCACGAGCGCAAGCGCTCCTCGCGCAGCGACGGTTAATCTTTCCTTACTGCCCGCATCCCCCCGCCGGAGAGATCCGGAGGGGGGAATCGCCTTGAATCCGCATCCGGCGCGCTTTACATCCCGCTCCCTTTCTGAAATCTTCAGGTAATGCTGTTTTCGGCTGCCCAGCCTTTACGTGCCGGGCGACGCGTCCCCGTGTTCTCGGAAGGAACGCCGTGGCATTCAATCGCATTCTGCAACCGGGACGCAATTGCTGGCGGCTGGAAACAGCCGATCAGGTCGCGTTCCTGATCGACGGACAAGCGTATTTTTCCGCGCTGAACGATGGTCTGGTGCAAGCCCGGCGCACCATATTCATGCTGACCTGGGACATCTACAGCAGCCTGTGTCTATCCCCCGAGGATGCCGAGCGGCCGGAAGCGGCATGCCCGCCGTTGCGGGACCTGCTCAACGAACAGGCAGCCCGGCACCCTGATTTGCAGATCTTCTTGATGAATTGGGATTTTTCGCTGCTGCTGGGTCGCGGACGGGAATGGCTGATTCGCTACAAGCTGGGCTGGAGCACCCATGAACGGGTGCACTTTCGCCTCGATGACCAGTGCCCGCTGGGCGCTGCGCATCATGAAAAGATCGCGGTGATCGACGATGCGCTGGCATTCGTCGGCGGCTTGGACCCGGCTCGTGGCCGCTGGGATACCCCCGCCCATCGGGTGGACGATCCGCGCCGCATCGCGGCCGATGGCCTGGGGGGGCGTCCGCACCACGACGTCCAGATGATGGTCGGCGGTCCCGCTGCGACCGCGCTGGGCGAGCTGGTGCGAGAGCGCTGGAATCGCGCTGTCCAGAATGAAGCAGCGCCCCGTCAGCCGCCGCCGGTCCGGGCACCTCCGGCGATCTTCTGGCCGGGACATGTGAAGCCCGATCTGCTGGATGTGCAAGTGGCCATTGCCCGCACCCGTCCAGCCTACAAGGAGCAGATCGAGGTACGCGAGGTCGAGCAGCTCTATCTCGATAGCATCGCGGCGGCGCAGACCAGCATCTATATCGAAAACCAGTACCTGACATGCGACAAGGTGGCCCATGCGCTGGCCGAGCGCCTGCAAGCTCCTGATGGCCCTGAAGTGATCATCTTGTTGCCGTGCCAGACCGACGGCTGGCTGTCACAGAATTCCATGGACAGGATGCGCATCCGCATTTTGCAGAACCTGCGCCAGGCCGATCATCACGGGCGCTTGGGCGTTTACTACGCCGATATTCCGGGCCTGGATGAGACGCAGTCGATCCGCCTCCACAGCAAGGTCATGGTGATCGATGACCGTTTCGTGCGGGTGGGTTCGTCCAACCTCAACAACCGCTCGATGGGCCTGGATACCGAATGTGATCTGGCGGTGGAACTCACGCCCGAGGAAGCCCTGGCCCAGCCCGGAATCGTGGCGTTGCGCAACCGCCTGCTGGCAGAGCATCTGGATACCACACCGGAGCGGGTCGCGGCCCGAATCGAAGCCCAGGGCAGCCTGCTGCGCGGAATCGAAGCTCTGCGCACGGATGGGCGCTCCCTGCGGCCGCTGGAGCCGGAATTGCCGCCCTACGACGAGAGTTGGCTGACTCGCCAGGAAATCTGCGATCCGGAGCGCCCCATTGATTCGGAGTCCTTGCTCAAGGTGCTTTTCCCGATGCCGGAAACGATTCATCCCAAGTCGTCCCGCTGGATCGCCGGCGCCGGCGCTGTCGCGGTGCTGCTGGGACTGACGGCGGCCTGGCGCTTCACCCCGCTGGGCGAATGGCTGGAGCCACAGCAACTGCGGACAACCTTGGAATCGCTGCGCCAACTCCCCTTCGCGCCCGCCTTGCTGGTGGGCTTCTTCGTGCTTGCCAGCCTGCTCATGGTGCCGGTAACGGCCTTGATCGTGGCCACCATCCTGGTTTTTGGTCCCGTTG
>JBATEM010000065.1:0-5495 GCA_049664005.1 Candidatus Macondimonas sp. | reverse complement strand
GGCTGGGTGGCAGAGTGGTCATGCAGCGGCCTGCAAAGCCGTGTACGTCGGTTCGATTCCGGCCCTAGCCTCCACCTCCCTCGATTGCCCGCGCTCACGCGTTTTCCATGGCGAGGAAGTGCGCGATTGCTTCCGCGACGGCTACCGGTTGTTCGTGGTGGATCATGTGGCCGCAGTCGGCCAGGCAGATCTCGCGCAGATCCCGAAAGCAGGCGCGATTTTCATCCAGCAGGGTCTGGTTCAATCGCACGAAAGGCGAATGCTCTCCCAGCACCCACAGTACCGGGGCCTGGATACGGCGCCAGCAGGCCCGCGCCTCTTCCAGGCGATACAGGATCGGGCTGCGTACCTTGTGTCGGGGGTCCGCCCGCAACAGGGGACCTTCGGCGCTGTCCTTGGCCCATGCATGGGCAATGAAGGCGACGCGTTCCGCCGGCAAACGGGGATTGGCTTGATGCAAGCGCTCCATGAAGGATGCCCAAGTCGCATAGGGACGGTTTTTCCGCGGCGCGGCCTGCTCCCGTAGCCAGGCTTGGTAATTTTGGGGCGCCTGGCTCACCTGGGAGGGGGGCAAACCCAGTCCTTCCAGGCTCACCAGCCGACTGACCCGTTCGGGGCGGATGCCGGCATAGAGGCTTGCCACATTGCCGCCCATGCTGTGCCCCACTAGCCAGACCGGGATTTCAGGGCTTAGAACGTTCAGCAAGGCATCGAGATCAGCAAGGTATTCGGGGAAATAGTAACTCCCCGGGCTCCAGGCGCTTTGGCCGCAACCGCGCCAATCCGGGGCGATCACGTCCCAAGAGGGCGGCAATGCGTCGACCAGAAACTGGAAGGTAGCGCCTGCATCCATCCAGCCATGCAGCAAGATGCACAGGGGCCCGCCTTGACCTGGCCAGTGCTGCAGATGGTAGGCAAGCCCGCGAATGTCCAGGGTTTCTGGGTTTGGAATTCTTTGAGGCAGGTAACATGTCGAATCGCGCGCGTTCATCCCTGATTCCTGGGTTGATCCATGAATGAATTCGTGGGCTTAGCCGGGACGGGCATGATATGATCAATAGACCCCCGTCCAATATAAAAAATGGATCGATCATGACCTATTGCCTTGCCATCCGCTGTGATCAGGGACTGGTTTTTGCGTCCGATTCACGTACCAATGCCGGCGTCGATCACGTCGGAACCTACAGCAAGATGTATGTCTTTGAATACCCCGGTGACCGGGTGGTGGTCCTGCTGAGTGCGGGCAACCTGGCGACAACACAGCAAGTGGTTGCCATCCTGAAGCGGCATGCAAGAGATCCCCAGGCCACGGAGAGCCTGCGCACCTTCCAGCATTTCGATGAGCTGGTCGGCTATGTCGGGCGGGTCAGTCGCCAGGTGCAAGCCACCTCAGGTGCTACGGCAGGGGCCATGGTGGACACGACTTCCACCTTTATCCTCGGCGGCCAGATCGGCAATGAGCGCCCGGATATTTTCCTGCTCTATCCGGAAGGCAATTTCATCAGCTGTTCCGAGCAGATGCCTTTTCTCCAAATCGGCGAGATCAAATACGGCAAGCCCATTCTGGACCGCAACATCCATCGGGGCATTACCCTGGAGGATGCCGCCCGCGCCGCTCTGGTCTCCATCGACTCAACCATGCGCAGCAATATCTCGGTCGGGCCGCCGGTGGAGTTGTTGCTCTATCGTACGGGCGAACTCCGGGTCTTGCGGCATCAGACGTTTGATCTGGACACGCCGTTCTATGCGGCAGTGAAAGAGGAATGGCAAAACGCCTTGCGTCGGGCGCTGGATAATCTGCCGCGTTTCGATTGGGAATAACGCTGGGCTTGAGGCTCAGAGATCGCCGAGGATTCAGGCAGGGAGAACCCCTTGTGTACCAAGGTCGGTACGCGCTGAGTTCGGGAGATGGCTGTTAGCCGGGGCGTGGTTCGCGTTGGCAAACAGATCCAGCTACCACAAGGTGATTGCAAAAAGACACCCGCTCGTTTTTGCCGGCTTCATCAGCGCAGTCGATGAAGAACCTTGCTTTTGCAATTGTTGATCCCGCATAGACGTCATGCGGCAACGGCTCCTGATGCTGCTCAATATAAAGTTGAGGGGCGCGCCGCTTTTGCCGCGTCCTTCTCGAACGCCATGTTAGCCATCTTCATAGCGGCGGACGTTCTTGATTAACCCATAACTGCACAGATGGCCGTTGCCACTGACGCGAGGCGTAGGCAGCCAAACTTTCGGGTACTGAATCGCCGTTAAGCGCCAAACGATTAAGCATAACTGCTAAATCGGCATCGGCGATGCACCACTCTTTGCCGCACAAGTGCGGGCCGCCGTGCGAAAGTAACTCTGTTGCGCCTGCAAATAATTTCTGTGCAGCGCTATGTGCCTCGGCAGATAGCGGCGTGGCCGAGGGGGCATAAAACAATACAACGGTGGTTCGCTCCAAGCGAATTGGCATGAAATCACTACGTAACCACGCCTGTACTTGACGGGCGCGAGCACGATCTTTTACTTCAGCGGGGTACAAGGCCTGCCCTGGATAAGCCTCGTGCAAATACTCAGTAATTGCCGACGACTCAGAAAGCGAGAAATCACCATCAACCAGCGTGGGAACACGATGGGTGAGGGATATCTTGGCGTAAGCAGGTGCGCTAGCTGCTCCGCTCGACAGATCAATGGTTGTGATCTCAAATGGCAATTTCTTTTCGTGTAAAGCCACGAATACAGACATCGCGTAGGGTGAAACATAGTTGGAATCTACGTACAACTGCATAAGTGCTCCCTTTAGTTGAAGATGGCAAACTATAGATGGACGCCCCAAAAGGCGTTTTGTTTTACGCCTCGTTGGTGCCCAAATATTCCGTCAAGCCAGGCTACTGTGTGGTTTGTCATCATTTGAAATTTGATAACACACCCCCAAAACAGATGTCGATCATACCTGTGGCGAGGCACTCAAGCCGGAGCTGTTAGAAGTGATCCCGCAAATCTGAACAGCGCTATCCCCCGGCATTCCTGTTCGACGAGGCCCGCCAGCCCGCGCTGTCCGATGGCAGCAATAAATATTGCTGAGATGAACAGTCGTGAGGCGCTGGCGCTCATGGCCACACTGCTGGCGCAGTCCTCGGTTAATACCGCGCCGGCGAACGCCGCAATTCACACGAATCAGCAAGGCCGTGGTTGAACCCTGCGTCAAGCGGGGATTTCAGGCAGCAACGGTGATTCAGGCAAGAAAAAAGGCCCGGATGTCATCCGAGCCCTTCCCTTCAATTTGGTGGAGCGGAGGAGGATCGAACTCCCGACCTCTGCATTGCGAACGCAGCGCTCTCCCAGCTGAGCTACCGCCCCAACAGAACGGCCTACTATAGCCGATCCTGTTGCGTTCGGATAGCGCCCCCCGCGCCTTCAGGGGGTGGCGCCGTAGCCGGTCAGCTCGACGTAGCCGTGGCCCTGGATGTCGTGGCCGGCCAGCTCGCCGGTGGCCTCGACGGCGCCTTCCCAATAGCGCACAGCGAGATTCAGCTCCTGGTCGGGCAGCAGGGGCGTGAGATGCAGGCGGAGCTGGCGCGCCGGAACTCGCAAAGTCCAGCCGCTGGGGTAGCTGATGCCGGAATGGGGGCTGCGCCAACGATCCGTCTCGTGGATTTCGACAGCGCGGGCGTCCAGCGTTTCCGCCTGCCCGTCGGGACTGACCCAGACGCCGTAGTCGAAGGGGTTGGGCGTGCCATCGCGGCGGCGGATGCGGCAGAACATCAGCTCCGAGCCGTCCGCGAGCTGCACACCGAACCAGTCCCAGCCGGCGCGCTCTTGTCCTAAGGTGGAGGTACCCCATTCGCGGTCCATCCAGGAATCACCATTCACCGCGAAGCGCTCGCCGTCCAGCGTCAGCGAGCCGCGTGTCGCCAGGCGGGTGAGGCTGTAGTAGTAGGAGGCATCCCCCGGCTCGGGTCCTTTGCGGCTCAGGCCGGCCGCGCCCTGCAGGACGGGCGGCTTGCGGGCATCGAGTTCCAGGTCGAGGGCAACGGGGCCTTGGGCGGCGCGCAGTGCCAGTGGCGGAGTCGGCAGGCTGGGATCGGCGCCGGGTCGGGCACTCAACGCCCAATCGTCCAGCCAGATGCGCAGTGGCGCGGCATTTGCCCCGGCCATTTCCAGCGCCGCCCGGTTGAAACGCTCGAAGGCATGGAAGCGGCGGCCTTCAGGATCGGTAACGGCAAGGTGGGCCATGTAGATCTGCCGCGTGGCCCAGGCTGAGCGGCGCGGCGGCAGGGTGGGCGCCAGCGCGACGCGGAAAAAGGTCACTTCATAGCCAAAGCGGCGGCCCTGCGCGGTGCGCAGATTGCCGGTGACGTACCACCATTCGCTGGCCGTGCCGGGATGGGGGCCGTGGTCCGCCGGAAACGAGAAGGGACGCGCGGCGTCGGCCCGCTCATAGCCACTGGTGGTGGCCTCGAAGGCCTGGGTGAGGTCGATCTGTCCACCTGGCGCCAGCGGAGGCGGGCGCGGTGTCCAGCGGGGCAGCGCCCAGGCCAGGAACAGCGCGGCCAGCCCTAAAAAAATCAGTCCCCCGATGCGCCGGCCCATGCCTATTCCTCCCGCAGGGCCAGGGCTGGCGGTGTGCGACCCATGCGCCAGGCGGGGTAGGCGCCCGCCACCAGCGCCGCCAGTACGGCCAGCCCCAGGGCCTGCAGCAACAGGCCGGGGGCGATCTGGAAATCGATGGTCCAGCCAAAGGCGCGCTGATTGACAGCTCCGGTCAGCACCGCCGCGAGCACCAGCCCCACCGGCACGGCGAGCAGTCCCGCCACCGCCCCCATCAGGGCAGTCTGCAGGGTGACCCAGCGCCGCACCTGTCCGGGGGTCATCCCCAAGGCGCGCAGTACGGCACATTCCCGCGTCCGCTCCAGTTGCAGCGCCATCAGGGCGCTGGTCACCCCTGCCAGGCTCACGATCAGGGTGAGCAGGCGCAGCACGCCGGTGACTGCGAAGGTGCGATCGAAGATCTGCAGGGAAAACGCCAAAATTCCGGCGGTGCGCATCACCGACAGCGGCATCTCGGGCGTGGCCAGCGCCTGGATCTGCGTCACCAGCGCCGCCTCATCCGCGCCCGGCGCGAGATAGAGCCCGATGCCGGTGACGCCGGGACGGTTCCAATAGCGGCGGAACGCGGCCTCATCCATCAGCAGATGCCCCTGGTCGGAGCCGAAGTCCTGATAGATCCCGACCACTTCGAACGCGCGCCAGCCCGCATCGGTGGCCAGTTGCAACCGGTCTCCCACCTTCAGTTGGCGGTGCCAGGCCAGGGGTTCGCTGGCCAGCACGGCGGGGGTCTCACGCTGGGCATCCGCCAGTGCCGCATAGGCCGTCGCCGGATCACCCGCGAGGAATTGGAGGGCGCCGCGCAGTTGTTCCTTGAAAGGCGCGGCCGAGACGCCCACCGGCCCGTCGGGGGTATCGATGGGGGCGGCGCGGATGCCGACCACCTCCGCCATGCCCGGCAGGGC
>JBATEM010000064.1:0-3747 GCA_049664005.1 Candidatus Macondimonas sp. | reverse complement strand
GAACAGATGCGCCTGTCGGCCACTAAGGCCATGCTGGAGCGCCGCGATGCCATCATCGTGGCCAGTGTGTCGGCGATCTACGGCCTGGGTGATCCCCAGGCCTATTTCAGCATGGTGCTGCACCTGCTGCCGGGCGATCGGCTCGACCAGCGCACCGTGCTCCGGCGACTCACCGAACTGCAGTACACCCGCAACGAGCTGGAGCTGACGCGGGGGACCTTCCGCGTGCGGGGCGATGTGATCGACATTTTCCCGGCCGAATCGGAACAGGAAGCCGTGCGTCTGGAACTGTTCGATGAGGAAATCGAGTCGATCCGCCCCTTTGATCCGCTCACCGGGGAACTGGGGCGGCCGCTCGCGCGCTACACCGTCTTTCCAAAGAGCCATTACGTCACCCCGCGCGAAAATCTGCTTGCCGCAGTGGAGCAGATTCGCATCGACCTCAAGCTCCGGCTCGAGAATTTGCGCACGCAAAACCGCCTGTTGGAGGCTCAGCGACTGGAGCAGCGCACCCAGTTTGATCTGGAGATGATCGCCGAGCTGGGCTATTGCTCAGGTATCGAGAATTATTCGCGCTATCTCTCCGGCCGCAAGCCGGGGGAGCCGCCGCCGACCCTGTTCGATTATCTGCCCGGCGAAGCCTTGCTGGTGATCGACGAAAGCCACGTCACCATTCCCCAGCTCGGGGCCATGTACAAGGGCGACCGCTCGCGCAAGGAAAACCTGGTGGAATATGGCTTTCGGCTGCCCTCGGCCCTCGACAACCGCCCCTTGAGATTCGAGGAATTTGAACGACTCGCGCCCCAGACGATCTATGTTTCCGCCACCCCTGGACCCTATGAACTGGCCCATAGCGATGCGGTGGCCGAACAGGTCGTGCGGCCTACCGGGCTGGTGGATCCGCAGGTGGAAATCCGGCCGGCGCGGACCCAGGTTGATGATGTGCTCGGTGAAATCCGCGTGCGGGTGGAGGCCGGGGATCGGGTGCTGATCACCACCCTGACCAAGCGCATGGCGGAGGATCTGACCGATTTTCTCGCCGAGCATGGCGTGCGGGTGCGCTACCTGCACTCGGACATCGACGCCGTGGAGCGAATCGAACTGGTGCGCGGCCTGCGCTTGGGCGAGTTCGACGTGCTGGTGGGGATCAACCTGCTGCGCGAGGGCTTGGACATGCCCGAAGTGTCGCTGGTGGCGATTCTTGACGCCGACAAGGAGGGCTTCCTGCGTTCGGAGCGCTCGCTGATCCAGACCATTGGCCGCGCCGCCCGCAACCTCAATGGCCGGGCCATCCTCTACGCCGACTACATCACCGACTCCATGCGTCGGGCGATCGATGAAACCGACCGCCGCCGTCACAAGCAGGAAGCCTTCAACCGCCGGCATGGCATCACGCCGCAGGGGATCCAGAAGAGCGTGGAAGACATCATGGAAACGGGCAGGACGATTCCCGGCCGCAACCTGCGCGACAAAAATCGCCGTCCGCGGCCCGAAGATCGGCCCTTGCTTGCCGATCCCGTGGCCATGGACAAGAAAATCCGCGAGCTGGAAACTCGCATGCAGCGTCACGCACGGGATCTGGAATTCGAACAGGCCGCCAAGGTCCGCGATGAAATTCACCGCCTGCGGGAGGCGCAGATTGCGGTATAACCAAACCACCTGGGCTTGGGGTGGTCAATACCTGCATGGGCGTGACATGGCAAACACGCCATGATTCTCCAGTCTATCAGCCCCATCGGCTGGCCTGATCGACACGCGTTGTGCCTCATCGGGCGCGTTTGATCTATCCCAGAAATAGGGCCAATGGTCGTGCCCGCCAGGCCATCATTTCATTCGGGTTTTCCAGGCAAGCGTGGCTTCAGCCAAGCGCCAGAATCACTACACCGAAGAGGATGCGATACCAGGCGAACACGGTGAAATCGTGCCGCTCGATATAGCGCAGCAAGGCGCGCACGGCGATAAAAGCGCTGGCAAAAGCGGCCAGGAACCCCACCGCGAAGGGCCCCAGATCGCCGGCGCTGAGCAGGCCGCCATGCTTGTACAGGTCGTAGGCGGTGGCAGCGAACATGGTGGGGATGGCGAGAAAGAAGGAAAACTCCGTTGCCGCCCGACGTGACAGCCCGAACCACAGTCCGCCGATGATGGTGGCGCCTGAGCGCGATACGCCTGGCACCAGGGCGACGGTTTGCGCCAGCCCCACTTTAAGCGCATCCAGCGCGCTCATCTGCTCGACCGTTGCAGCGTGAACCGAATGCGGCCGGCGCTCGGTCCACAGGATGAACAGTCCTCCCAGGATCCATGCCGCCGCCACGATGGGGGTCTGGAACAGCACGGCCTTGATCGGCCCGATGAACAGCGCGCCGAGCACGGCGGCGGGCAGGAAGGCGATGAGTACGTTGGTCGCGAAACGCCGCGCCTGAGGATCACCGGGCAGGCCCCGTACCACGCCTGCCAGCCGGGCGCGGTACTCCCAGCATACGGCCAGGATCGCCCCGAGCTGGATCACCACCTCGAACAGCTTGCCTTTTTCATCATGTACGCCCAGCAGCTGGGCAACGATGATGAGGTGACCGGTGCTGGAAACGGGCAGGAATTCGGTTATTCCTTCTACGATTCCTAGAATCAGGGCGGCAAGATAGGCGCTCACAGGGGATTGGCTCCGGATGAGGAAATGGGGAGGTGGCCGCCATTAGATCCTGCCGCGCCGGGGCAAGCCAAGCCCCCTTCAGGGTGCGGGGGGTGAGTGCTCGAAAAGCGCTTGCAGCGTGTTCAGACGCATCTGGCGCAGGGACTGGCCGAATTCCGGCCCGGTCAGGCCGGTTTGGCGCAGGGGCTCGCTGGAAACGGCTTGCACCGCTTTTAAGACCGCGCGCAGCTGCATGGACCGCGGCGTGGGATTGTCGGTGAAGTGCTCCCAGATCGCCAGCACGTCGAGGAACTCCTCGAAGCGTGCGGGACGGCGCAGGGCGTCGGTCTGTTCCAGAAAGGACAACCAGGGGTCGGTGGCGCCTCCTGCGGGCAAGGCGGGCAGGGCGCGCAGGGCCAGATCCGCGAGGTCGGCGAATCGTGCCGGCACGCGGTAGCGGGAAACGACCCTGGCATGGGCGTTTACCGAAACTTCTGCGGCTAGCCACAGCCCGGCATATCGCAGAGGTGCACCCGCCGCCCGTGCCGCCAGGAAATCGAGGAAATGCCGCCACACAGGTCGGCCCTGGTCCGGCCAAGGCAGTTCGGGCCATAGGACAGCGCGCGCGCCACAGGCTTCCAGAACATCGAAGAAAGCACCGGGAGCGGCTTGCTCCAGGGCTTTCTCCCATTCCCGCCAGATCCGTTCTGGGGACAGTTCGGCCAGCATGCCCGCAGTCACCATGTCGGTCATCAGTGCTTGAGTTTCCGGGGCAACAGAAAACCCCAGTGGCGCGAGCCGGGCGGCGAAGCGCGCCACGCGCAGGATGCGCAGGGGGTCCTCGGAAAACGCGGGGGAGACATGGCGCAACACCCGCGCCGCAAGATCGCGCTGGCCCCCATAGGGATCGATCAGCGTCCCGTCAGACGCGCGCGCCATGGCATTGATGGTGAGGTCGCGGCGGCGCAGATCGTCTTCCAGGGTGACGGCCGGCTCGGCCTGGACCTCGAAGCCCCGATGCCCCTGGCCACGTTTGCGTTCGGTGCGGGCCAGGGCATATTCCGCGCCGGAGCGGGGATGCAGGAACACGGGGAAATCGCGCCCCACCTGGCGATAGCCTT
>JBATEM010000063.1:0-10381 GCA_049664005.1 Candidatus Macondimonas sp. | reverse complement strand
GCATTATCCGGCTTGACGCTGCCGCCGTAAAGGACGCGCAGGCCATCCGCAACCGCCTTGTCCGCCTGATCGGCGGCCCAATTGCGAATAAAGGCATGGACGGCCTGAGCCTGATCGGGCGTGGCATTGCGCCCGGTACCGATTGCCCAGACCGGCTCGTAGGCCACCACGCTGTGTGCCAGCGCAGACACACCTGCCCCATGAATCGCCGCCTGAAGCTGAGCCGCCACGACGGCTTCGGTGCGCAGGCCGTCCCGTTCGGCCAGGGTTTCCCCAACACACAGGATCGGAGTCAATCCCGCATCAAGGGCAGCAAGCATCTTTGCGCCCACGCCTTCGTTGGTCTCTCCCAACAATTGACGCCGTTCGGAATGACCCACCAGGACATAACGTGCGCCCATTTCGCGCAGCATGGCGCCGCTGATTTCTCCGGTGCGGGCGCCATCTTCGGTCTGAGCACACACATCCTGCGCCGCAAGCAGGACCCGGTGCTGATCCGCCAGCGCTTCCCGAACGGCTTCCAGGTAAATCACCGGCGGACAAATCGCCACAATCACCGCAAAATCGGGGGGCAGCCCATCGAAAACATCGCGGGCCAGAGCCTGGGCGCTGGCTCGGCGCCCGTACATTTTCCAGTTTCCTGCAACCATCTTCCCACGCATGACGCACCCCCACAGCAATTCAGTTTGTCAGCCCAGAGAACGGCAACGCCGCCCCGCGATCATGGCATGACGCAATCGTCCGCGATACCCGCCAGACGCCGCACATGCACACGGACGACCTCCGGATCGGCGCCCTCCACCATGACCCGCAGCAAGGGTTCCGTGCCCGAGGGACGCAATACGACCCGGCCTTCGCGCCCCAATGCCTGCAGCGACTCCTGAATGGCGCGTTGCAACTTGGGATGACGTGCCACCGCCCGTGCATCCGATACCGGCACATTGATCAATTCCTGCGGATAGCGGGGCATGGCCGCGACCAGATCCTGCAGAGGGCGACCGGTTGCAGCCATGACCCCCAGAACCTGCAGAGCCGCGACGATCCCATCCCCGGTGGTGGTTCGATCCAGACAGATGATATGGCCTGATGGCTCGCCGCCGAGCACCCCGCTCCCCCTGCGCAGCAGATCCATGACGTGGCGATCCCCCACGGGCGCCCGCTCAAACCCGATTCCCTGGGCCGCCAAGGCGTGCTCCAGACCCAGATTGCTCATCTCGGTTCCGACGACCGCCCCCTGCAAACGACCCGTGCGCAGAAATTCGAGCGCGAGGACGTACAGGATCTGATCGCCATCAATCAGCTCTCCACTGGCATCCACCAGAAGTACCCGATCACCATCCCCGTCGAGCGCCATTCCAACATCGGCCCCCACCTCGCGCACCAGGCGCTGCAGCGATTCGGGATGCAGGCTGCCACAGCCGTCATTGATATTCAGGCCATTGGGACTGATCCCCATCGGGATCACCGTCGCGCCCAGTTCGGACAGGACATCGGGCGCAATGTGGTAAGTCGCGCCATGGGCACAATCCACGGCAATTCGCATGCCCTTGAGGCTGATCCCGGCGCTCAGCGTGGACTTGCAGAATTCAATGTAACGGCCGGTCGCATCGGTAATGCGAGATACCTTCCCCAGGCGTGCCGAATCGACCATGGGCAAAGGGCCTTCCAAAGCCTGTTCAATCAAGCATTCGATCTCATCCGACAACTTGTCCCCGGTGGGGGAAAAAAACTTGATGCCGTTGTCGTGAAAGGGGTTATGGGATGCGCTGATGACCACGCCGGCATGAGCCCGGAAGGTTTTGGTGAGATACGCGACGGCAGGGGTTGGCATGGGTCCCAGTAGCCGCACCCCCACCCCGGCCGCTGAAAATCCAGCTTCCAAGGCGGATTCAAACATATAACCCGAAATGCGCGTGTCCTTGCCAATCAATACACAGCCCCGACCTTCTCGATCGAGCACCCGGCCCGCAGCCATTCCAAGGCGAAGAATGAATTCGGGGACCATGGGAGTCTCTCCCACCCGCCCGCGGATACCATCCGTCCCGAAATACCGACGTCGCCCCATCGTGTTATCCCTCATCGTTCTTGATTTAAGGTTCAGCCCGCGCCCGGACCGCAGCAAGCGCCTGCCAGACCCGCAGCGCATCGACCGTCGGCGCCACATCGTGGACCCGAACCATCGCAGCGCCGTGGACGGCAGCCCATAGCGCCGCCGCCACGCTGGCTGCTTGTCGCCCGGCCGCGGGACGTTGCCCGAGAATCTGCCCCAGCATGGATTTACGCGAAACCCCAACCAGTATCGGTCGATTCAGCGTTTTGAGCCGATCGAGGCCCGCCAAAAGCGACAGATTATGCGGCAATTCCTTCCCAAAACCGAAACCGGGATCGATCATCAGTTTTTGCTCATCAAGACCCGCCGCCCTGCATGCCGCCAGCCTCTGCGCGAGGAAAGCCATGACCTCGCCCACAACATCCGATTTATAATGGGCATTGCATTGCATGGTGGCGGGCTCGCCCTGCATGTGCATCAGGCAAACCGGAACCCCAAGGGCGGCAGCCGCTTCCAGGGCGCCGGGCAGTCGCAAGGCACGCACATCATTGATCATGCACGCGCCGGCTGCGACGGCCGGCCGCATCACCTCCGGCTTGCTGGTATCGACGGAGATGGGCACCGAAACCGCTTTGGACAGGGCGGCGATCACCGGCACCACCCGGTCGATTTCTTCCAGCACCGACACAGGTGTCGCGCCAGGACGGGTGGACTCCCCGCCCACATCAATCACATCAGCCCCTTCCGCCACGAGCCGCAGCCCTTGTTCGACCGCATCGCGCACCTGGATGTAGCGCCCCCCATCTGAAAACGAATCGGGCGTGACGTTCAGTATTCCCATGACCTGGCATCGATCGGAACTAAGCCCGGGCAGCACGGCGACTCCTCCGTCCGTCAACATCAAAAACAAAAAAGCCGATGACCCTGAAAGGCCATCGGCTGGTTGATTAGTGGCCCGGCGTCGGGTCGATTCAGCCCGCAGGACCTGCCAGTTCTCCTGAGGCGGCAGCCGTGGGCGTTGCCGGCTTGAGATCAATGGCCGCAGTCTTTCCGGAGGAGGAATCGGAATCATCATCCCGATGCTCCGCCCACCCCTTGGGAGGCGGCACTTCCCGGCCGGCCATGATGGCATCAATCTGCTCACGATCGATGGTCTCGTACTTCATCAGCGCCGCCGACATCAAATGCAGCTTGTCCAATGAGGATTCCAGGATGTTGCGCGCCTTCTCGTAGTTGCGGTTGATGATGTTGCGGACCTCATCATCAATGGCATTGGCCGTATCTGCGGACATTCCCTGCGCGGCACGACCACCATAATTCCCCATGTAGCCCGCCGATTCATCCTCGCCATAAGCCAGGGGGCCAAGACGGGCCGACAGGCCCCAACGCGTGACCATGTTGCGGGCAATATCGGTCGCCCGCTCGATGTCGTTGGAGGCACCGGTGGTCACCGCATCAAAGCCGAAAACCAATTCCTCCGCCACGCGCCCGCCAAACAGACTGGCCAACTGGCTTTCCAGGCGCCGCTTGCTGTAGCTGTAGCGATCGTCCTCGGGCAGGAACATCGTCACCCCAAGGGCACGCCCGCGCGGCATGATGCTGATCTTGTAGACAGGGTCATGATCGGGAACATTCAGACCGACAATGGCATGGCCCGCTTCGTGGTATGCCGTAAGGCGTTTCTCGTCCTCGCTCATCACCATCGAGCGGCGTTCGGCGCCCATCATGATCTTGTCCTTGGCGCGCTCGAACAAATCCATGCTCACCACGCGGCGGCTCAGTCGCGCCGCAATCAAGGCGGCTTCGTTGACCAGATTGGCGAGATCAGCGCCTGAAAAACCCGGCGTGCCGCGGGCGATGACGGACGCATCGATATCTTCCCCGACCGGCACCTTGCGCATGTGAACCTTGAGAATCTGCTCACGACCGCGCACATCAGGCAAGCCCACCGTCACCTGCCGGTCAAATCGACCGGGACGCAACAAGGCCTTGTCGAGCACGTCAGGGCGGTTGGTGGCCGCAATGACAATCACGCCTTCGTTACCCTCGAAACCGTCCATTTCCACCAGCAACTGGTTCAGGGTCTGTTCCCGCTCATCATGACCACCTCCCAAGCCAGTTCCACGATGGCGGCCCACTGCGTCGATTTCATCGATGAAAATGATGCACGGAGCGTGCTTCTTCGCCTGCTCGAACATGTCGCGAACCCGGCTGGCGCCCACACCCACGAACATCTCGACAAAATCGGAACCCGAGATGGTGAAGAAAGGCACCTTGGCCTCCCCCGCGATGGCCCGGGCGAGCAGCGTCTTGCCGGTTCCGGGCGGACCGATCATCAGCACGCCACGGGGGATCTTACCGCCCAGCCGCTGAAACTTGGCGGGTTCGCGCAGGAACTCGACCAGCTCGACCACGTCTTCCTTGGCCTCGTCACAACCCGCCACATCGGCGAAAGTGACCTTGACCTGATCCTCCTGCAGCATGCGTGCCTTGCTTTTCCCGAAGCTCATGGCATTACGGCCCGCGCCGCCGCCCTGCATCTGGCGCATAAAGAAGATCCAGACCCCAATCAGAAGAAGGAAGGGAAACCAGGAAATAAAAATCTGCATCAGCAGGGACTGCTGCTCGGGCTCCTTGCCGACAACAGTGACATTCTGCTTAAGCAAATCCGCCACCAGCGTGGAATTGCTGGTCTCGGGACTGTAAGTCGTGAAGCGCTCGCCACTGGAAAGCTGGCCGACGATTTTCCGGCCGTCGATCTCCGCCCGCGTCACTGCGCCATCATGAACCTGCGTCAGAAAATCGGAGTAGGGGAGTTTTTGAGCGCTTGGCGCACGGGTTCCAAAACCGTTGAAAACGGACATCAGAACCGCCGCGATCACCACCCACAAGATCAAGTTTTTTGCCATGTCGTTCAATGTGTCGGCCCTCGAGAAGGTGCCTGCGGAAATACCCGCCAAGTCCCTGTGGACTGCGGCGGGAACTATCAGTTAGACGTTACTATAGAGCATAGTTCCGGGCCAGCAAATAAACCTCGGGACTGCGCTCGCGGGAGGCCTTGGGTTTACGCACCACGACCTTGCCGAAACGTCCCCGCATGCGGCGCACGAAATCGTCAAAGCCCGGCCCCTGGAACAGTTTGACCAGAAAATCCCCACCGGGACGCAAAGCATCCAATGCAAACGCCTCGGCCGCTTCCGCCAGCGCCAGGGAACGAATCTGATCCACGGCTTCCACCCCGCTGGTGTTGGGCGCCATGTCGCTGAGCACCACATCCACCGACCGGCCCGCCAAGGCGGCGGCCACAGCCGCCAATGCCTGGGGCTCCCGAAAATCCCCCTGCAGGCAGATCACGCCCGGCAATGGGGGTATCGGCAGCAAATCGAAAGCCACCACCCGGCCCTCGCCGCCGACCTTGCGCGCCACATACTGGGACCACCCGCCGGGCGCCGCCCCCAGGTCCACCACCTGCTGGCCAGGGCGTAGCAGGTGATCGCGCTCGTCGATCTCCTGCAGCTTGAAGACCGCGCGGGAACGCCAGCCCTCGGCTTGCGCGCGCTGCACATAGGGATCGGAAAAATGCTCGCGCAGCCAGGCGGCACTGCTCTTGCGTCGTTTGGGCATCCAAATGAATCCGGGGTCGTGATCTTAGAAAAGGCACGCCGTTCAGGCATTTGCCTTCAGGCTTGGCCAGGCGGCGCGCAAATAGGACGCCATGGACCATACGGTCAACAGGGCCGCAGCATACAGGCCCGCGACGCCCAGAGTGTAAAGCGGGTTGTTGCGCTGGAATCCGATCAACAGCACAAGCGCCACCATCTGCACGGTGGTCTTGAGTTTGCCCAGGCCGGAAACCGCCACCTTGGCGCGCTCGCCGATTTCGGCCATCCATTCCCGCAGCGCCGAAACCGTGATTTCCCGGCTGATGATGATCACCACCGGCAGCACCATCAGGGCGCGGGCATCACGCTGCAACACCACGATCAGGGCCACCGCCACGATCAGTTTGTCCGCCACGGGATCCAGGAAGGCGCCGAACCGGGACGTCTGCCCCCAGCGCCGCGCCAGGTAGCCATCCAGCCAATCGGTGATCGCCGCCACCACGAAAATCACGGCAGCCGCGCCCTCGGCACCGCGCCATGGCAGATAGAACACCACCACGAACAGCGGAATCAGCAGGATGCGTGAAACCGTCAGCCAGTTGGGCAGATTCATGGGCATGACAACACTCATTCCTGTTCCGGATGCAGATCCGCATGGATCCGACGCGCCAGACTATCGCTGATCCCGGGCACCTGCGACAACTCCGCCGCCTCTGCACGCAGCAATTGTTGCAGGCCGCCGAACTGACGCAGTAACTGTTGCCGGCGCTTGGGGCCCAGCCCCGGAATGTCCTCCAACACCGAACGATTGCGGGTTCGGGCGCGGCGCTGGCGGTGGCCGGTGATGGCAAATCGATGCGCCTCATCGCGAATCTGCTGGATGAGATGCAGTGCCGCGCTGTGGGGCGCAAGGCGCAGCGGCTCATCCCGCTCCGGCAGGAACAACTGTTCCTCCCCGGCCTTGCGAGCAGGCCCCTTGGCCACACCCACCAGTCGGACGCTTGCGATCCCCAGCTCCGCCATCACTGCCACCGCCACGCCCAACTGACCCCGGCCGCCGTCAATGAAGGCCACATCCGGCAAACTGGCTGCCTCGTCCAGCAGGCGTCCATAACGACGCAGCAGGGCTTCCCGCAGGGCGCCGTAGTCATCCCCCCCGCCGACAGACTGGATATTGAACCGGCGATAGGCACTCTTGACCGGGCCGGTGACGTCAAAGACCACGCAACTGGCCACGGTTGCCTCGCCCTGGGTGTGGCTGATATCGAAACATTCCAGTCGCGAGGGCAATCCCGGCAGCGCCAATGCGCGGCTGAGGTCTGCCAGACGCGCCTCAAGGTTCGCCGCGCCCGCCAGCTTCAGCACTAGGGATTGCGCGGCATTGGCGCGGGCCAGGCTTACCCAGCGCAGCCGCTGGCCGCGCATCGGTTGGCGCACCGCAACGGCGTGGCCGGCCTGCTCGGCGAGCGCCGCGCTGATGAGATCCGCGTCCTCGACATCGCCATCCAGCAGAATCTCGGCCGGCGCTGGCATGTGCTCATAATGCTGGCTGAGGAAGGCGGCCCGCAGCTCCTCGGCCGAGGTATCGGCAGGAACGCGCGGGGTGAACACCTGGTGCCCCAGATGCTGCCCGCCCCGCACCAGCCCCAGCGACACCACGCTCGTTCCACCCTCCATGGCCACGGCCAGGATATCGACATCGCCCCCCTGGGTCGCGACATCCTGGCGCGCGGTCACCTGCCGCAGACGCACGATGCGATCACGGAACACCGCCGCCCGCTCGAATTCCAGGTGTTGCGCCGCCTGGTCCATGCGCCGTGCCAGATCATCGATGACCTGCTGGCCCTGTCCTTCCAGGAAACGCACGGCATCACCGACGTCCTCGGCATATTCCGCCGGGCCAATCAGGTCCACGCAAGGGGCCGAACACCGCCCCATCTGATGCTGCAGACAGGGCCGTTCGCGGCGGGCGAACTCGGCGTCCTCGCACACCCGCAGGCGAAACAATCCCTGCAGCTCCTTCAAGGCGGCCCGCACCGCTCCCGCGTTGGGATAAGGACCAAACAGGCGCCCATCGCGCCGGTAAGCCCCACGATAAAAGCGGATCCGCGCAAAGGCGTGGTCGCCGGTGAGGTGGACATAGGGATAACTCTTGTCATCCCGCAACAACACGTTGTAGCGCGGCCGGTGGGCCTTGATCAGGTTGCTTTCCAGCAACAAGGCCTCGGCCTCGGTACGGGTCACGGTCACCTGGATGTCCGCAACCCGGCTCATCAGCGCACGCGTCTTCGCGCTCTGGCCCGCCGCGCGGAAATAACTGCCGACTCGGGCCTTGAGTCGACGGGCCTTGCCCACATAGAGCACGTCCCCCGTTTCGCCGCGCATGCAATACACGCCCGGGCGATCCGGCAGGGTGCGCAGAAAGGTGCGCGAGTCGAAGCCCTTGACCTGGGAATCAGTCATTGTCGGAAAGCAGGTCGCGCGCCTGCGCCATCACCGCCGCGAACATGGCCGAGGTCAGCCGGCCGGTGGCGGTATTGTAACGGCTGCAATGGTAGGAACTCAGCAAGGGGCGCTGATCCGGCAAGCGCTGCAAGGCCCCATGGGCGAAAGGGAAATCGCGCAACCGCAGATCCAGCGCCCGCAGCACCGCCTCATGGGCCACTCGGCCGAGCGCCAGAATGACCCCGCCGGGTGGCTGAAGCGCCAGATCATGCCGTAGATAGCCTTGGCAGGCCCGCAGTTCGCCAGGTTCAGGGCGATTTTGCGGCGGTACGCAGCGCAGGGCATTGGTAATCCGGCAATCCCGCAACCGCAGGCCATCACCGGCGTGGCGGGATTCAGCCGCCTCGCTAAAGCTGAAGTCATGGAGCGTTTGATACAACAGTGCCCCCGCGTAATCGCCGGTAAACGGTCGCCCAGTGGCATTGGCGCCGTGCAATCCCGGCCCCAGCCCCACAATCAACAAGCGCGCATCGGGTTCACCGAAAGCGGCCACCGGCGCATTGTGATAATGGGGATGGAGGCGCTGATTTTCATCCCGATAAGCCGTCAAGCGGGGGCACTGACGGCAGGACGGATCAAACGGGTGGGCCGCCGCGTTTTGGCCTGGGGCGGGCTTGGCATTCATGCGGGGTAGCGACTCCAGACGGCTCATTGGTCGCGAAGGACGAGTCCGTTTTGGTTGATCGTGAGGAACGATGCAGCGGCCGAAGCGAGAGGGCAACCAGCGTCGGGCCTGCCATGGCGGAGGCCTGCCTCAACGACAGCAATCTGCGGCGCCCCGCAGAATGTCACCCCGGCGCTATCCGGCGTTCACATCGATCAGGCCATGGCGCATGGCCAGGCGCGTCAATTCGACGTCATTGTTCACGGCAAGTTTCTCGAACAAGCGATAACGGTAGGTATTGACGGTCTTGGGGCTGATGAACAGTTTGTCGGAAATATCCTGGATCGAATGCCCCTGCACCACCATCATCATTACCTGCATTTCGCGCTGGGACAGATCGGTGATTCCGCCTGGCGTTTTGCCACCCGGCATCCGGGACAGCGCCATGCCGCGGGCCAGCTCCGCATCCAAGTAGCGCTCGCCGCCATACACCTTGCGGATGGCCAGAATGAACTCCTCGGCCCCGCAATCCTTGGTCAGATAACCGCTCGCACCGGCCGCCAGGAGCTGCTCGGGATAGGGATCCTGGCGCTGCACCGACAGACTGATCACCTTGACGTGGGGGTGGTGGTGCAACAGCTTGCGGGTCGCCTCCAGCCCGCCGATGCCGGGCATGTGGATATCCATCAGCACCACATCCGGATTGAGTTCGCGGACCCGCACCAGCGCCTGCTCCCCACTGTCCGCCTCGCCCACGACCTGGATATCGCCAGAGGCTTCGAGCAGGCGCCTAATCCCGCTGCGGATCAGTTGATGGTCATCCACCAAGAGGACATTGATCATGGACGGGCTCTCTCCAGCAAGTGCTGCGGCAAACGACAGAACAAGCCCGTGGGAAAACCATCGCTACAGGCAGGACTGTTCTGGCTTTTTAGTCTAGCACCATTGTTTTTGGGGCGCGGATGACCAGCCCCGCCAAGGAAGACGCACTGGAAGATTCACGGTGGGCGATCAACCTCCATTCGCCAGAAAGTCCCGAATCATTCCGCTGGATTGCCCGTCATCCATCTGCCAGAACAGATGGCCGCAACGTGACAGCGTCTCAAAACGGGCGTTCCGCAATCGAGCCGCCAGTCGCGCGCCATTGGGATGTGGAATGAGCCGATCCTCATCGCCATGCAACACCAACGCAGCATGGGTCAGATCCGCCAGTCGTTCGCGGGCGGCGAAACGACTCACGGCGTTGATCTGCGCCAAAATGCCGCGGGCGCGGCGGCGATACCGCAGCGATCGGTCGATGAGCGCCTCAAATCGCAGTGGATTTTCCGCAATCCAGTCAGGGGTGTAGTTGACCGCCAAGGCCCGAGCGGCGGCCTCGCGAGGTGCTGCGCCCGCCATTGGCATCATGGCGCTCATCACCTCCCGATCGGGAGCGGGATCCAAACGACCCGTATCCGATGTGCAGCCCAGTACCAGCCGATCAATCCGCTCGGGCACCGCAAGCGCGAGGGTCTGGGCAATCATGCCGCCCATGCTGATCCCCATCACATGGACCTGTTCCCAGCGCAGGGTGTCGAGCAAGGCCAGCGCATCGCCGGCGAGTTGTTCCGCTGTATAGGG